>CAYUPT010000055.1:0-5582 GCA_964446725.1 uncultured Bradymonadales bacterium
GTAAATCGTCGCAGTGGTCTGGTCTCGAATGGACACCACTGTAGTAAATCTTGTGCGGTGTCGATACCCCAGAGGCGGCGATATTGACAACGATTCGTAACGATCCCATCCGGTACCGTCTAATTGGACTGCCACTGCAATAGCGGCCGCTCATCGTCGGAATCGGTGTTCATCTGCCAGGTCGAGCCGAAGTCAAAACCGCCGAATTGCTGCTCGTCGCCGAATTGCGCAGAGTCGAGTCCGGAGCCACCGTCGCTGTCGGTGAGGCCACTGGAGTCGGTATTCCAGTAGGAGTTGTCGACGTCGCCGCCGCCGTCATTGGCGCCGACGAGGCCGCCGACACTGCCGGAACCGGAGGCTGTGCCCGTGGAGTAACTGGTCTGGATGTCGCCGCCAAAACCCCAGCCCCCGCGGATTCGCCCGGCCAGGCCGCCGATGTATTGGCCACCGCTGGCATCGCCGAGTGCGTAGCAGTCGACGATCTCTGCGGTGCCGCGAAGATCACCGACCAGGCCGCCGACCTCCGAGGTATCCCCGGAGTCGACACCGCTGTCGCCGTTGACCGTACCGGTGGCGTAGGAGCGCTCGACGTCCGCCCAGTTGTGGCCGACGAGGCCGCCGACTCGACGTCCCGTGGCATCGACGTCGGACTCGGAGTACGACTCGGTGATGAGGCCGTCGATATTGCCGCTGATGTCCCATTCGCCCTGAAGACCGACGAGGCCGCCGACGTCTTCGATGCCGCTGACGGCCCCCGAGGAGTGGGAGTTGTCGATGGTGCCCTGGTTTTCGCCGACGAGGCCGCCGACGGCCTCCGATCCGCTGACGGGACCGGAGGCACTGGCGTCGTCGATGGTGCCCCCGTTGCTGCCGGCGACTCCACCGACAAAGTCGGTGCCGTCGACATCGCCGCCGGCCGTCGAACCGCTGATGGTTCCGGAATTCGAACCGGTTATGCCGCCGATATAGCTCTGGCCTTCGACATCGCCGGTGGACGTCGAATTCTGGACGGTGGCCCCGGAGTCGTCGATCCAGCCCACCAGGCCGCCGGCGGTATTGCCCAGGCTTTGAACCGAGACCGACGACGTGGAGTCGCTGACGCTGCCTCCGGTCTGGCGGCCGACGATCCCGCCGGCGCGCCGATCGGAGGTCAGCACCGTGCCCGAGGCCTGGGTGTCGTCGATGGTTCCGCTGTGACGTCCGGCGATACCGCCGGCCTCTCTGGCGGTGTCGATGTCGACGGTGGCTTCGGCGCCGTCGATCAAGCCGGTGTTGCGACCAACAATGCCGCCGGCCTCGTCGTTGGCCGTGATCTCGACGGTGGCCTCGACCGCCAGGATATCATCGCTGTTGCGCCCGGCGATGCCGCCGACTTCGTTGTTGCCAACGACATCGGCCGAGGCCTCGATCTGTTGGACCGTCCCCTGATTGAAGCCGGTGACGGCGCCGACCAGATCGTTGCCGGCGACGGTATTGGTGGACTGCGATTCGTCGAGGTCGATGTCGCGCAATTCTCCGCCGACGGCGCCGGCGATGGCGCCGACCCAGTCGCCGCCGGAGACATCGACGTCGACGACGGTCAGATTTTCGACCAGACCGCCGGTACCGACGGCGCCGAAGAGTCCGGCGCGCTGGGCGGAGGTGTTGACTTGGAGGTTTTCGATGGTGTGACCCAGGCCGTTGAAGTGGCCCTGGAAGGTGTCGATGATATTGTTGAAGCCATCGGGCTGGCCGGGAGCGATGGGCTCGAAGTCGACGCCGGCCAGGTCGAGATCGGTGACCAATTCAAAGCGGGCGTCCAGGTCATCGAGGTCGCTGTCGATATTCTGAAGATGGTCGGCGGTGCAGATCAGGTAGGGATCGGAGACCGAGCCGTCGCCGCCGCCAAAGGGCGTGGCGTCGACATCGCAATCGGGCAGATCGATGCACTGGCCGCTGTCACAGGTCTCGTCGACGCCGCAGTCGTTGCCACAGCTTCCGCAGTGATCGTCGGCGCTGTCCAGATCGGCGCAGCGGTCGGTGCAGCTGGTCAATTCGGCGGGGCAGTCGAGTTGACACTGACCGTCGACGCAGCTGGTGGTCCCGGCGGGGTCGGTGGGACAGGCGTTGGAGCAGCTGCCGCAGTGGTCGGTGCTGGAGGTGGTGTCGATACACTGGTCCTGGCCGTCGACACTACACAGTTCGGCGTCGTCGGCGCACTCGTAGTTGCATTGACCGCTCTGGCAGACCGGTTGGCTGTTGTCGGGACCATCGTCCGGGCAGTCCGCAAAGCATCCACCGCAGTGGTCGGGATCGCTGTCGGTATCGACGCATTGGCCGGCGCCGGTGTCGTCGGCGGCCGTCTCCGAACTGCAGTAAGTGGCGTCGGAGCCACAGTCGTAGGTGCATTCGCCCAAGACGCATTGAACGCCGTCGGCGCCGGCGACATCGCCGCATTGGCGCCCGCACTGACCGCAGTGGTCGGCGTCGACGGCCAGATTGGCACATTGCCCCTCGTCGCGACATAATTCGATGTCATCACCGGGGTCGACGCAGTCGTAGTAGCAGTCGCCGCCGATGCATTCCACACTGGCGCCCTCGAAGGATTCGCAGGCCTCGTCGCATCCACCGCAGTGGTCGGGATCGGTCTGGGGATTGACGCAGAAATTGCTGCACAGCGCCTGTTCGGGGTCCGAGGTATTACAATCGGAAGAGCAGGCGCCGTCGACGCAGTACTCGTCGTCACTGCAGGTCTCAAAGCAGTCGCCGCAGTGGTCGGGATCGGTGGTGGTGTCGACGCATTGACCGCCGCAACTTCGCTCACCGCTCGGACAATTCTCATCGACATTAAAGGTCCCGCCGTTGGCGCTGTCATTGTCGTCGAAGACGCAGTAGCCGTCGACACAGCTGGCATTACTGGGGCAGTCGGCATTGCCATCGCAGGCGACGGCGTCGAGTTGGCCGTCGTACGAACAGCCGGCAAGGGCGACGGCCGCCAAAGCCCAGAGAGCGGTGGCCAGAACCCATCGAGTGCAATATTCGCGGTGATTGATCGTGATCATGCGGCAATCCTTCGCGGCGTCCAACCATTTATTGAAGCAGTGCGACATCACTGTAGCGAATGCAGGCCGTCAGGGCCAACCCTTCGCCAGTTCGAGGAGGGCGGCAATTGGGGTTGCGAAATGGAAGGTCTGAGAAGCGCCGCGCGTTGTGTTACACCGCGGAGTCCCCATCATTGAAGAGACATCGACGAACTGTGCGAGGCTGCAACCTTGAAACACCGCTACGATACACAACTCGTCCGCGATCTTCACTGGGCGCTCAAGAGCCCGGTGCTGATGGAGCATCCCCGGGCGGTGGCCCCGAAATGGGGGCTTCGCGAAACGGATCGCCACTCCGGGTTGTTGCGCAAATTCGATCGCCCCGGATCGCGACTCGCCAAGTCGGTGCGCAACGCCGAAGTCACCGGACTGGGGCGATACTTCGAGGTCCTGGTTCGGACCTGGCTTGAAGCGGTACCGCCGGCGACGCTGACGGCGGCCAATTGGCAGGTCTATGCCGGGGAGCGAACCATTGGCGAATTCGACCTGCTATTTCAGCGCGATCGCGTCATGTGGCACTGGGAATTGGCGGTCAAGTTTTATCTCGGTCATCCGGCGCCGGACGGACAATTTCGTTGGTACGGGGTACTGCCCGAAGATCGGCTGGACCGAAAGTGGGCCAAGATGCGGGGTCAGCAACTCAGACTGCAGCGCCACCCTGCCGCCCAGGGGGCGCTGGAGGTGCTCGGCGTCGAGGAAGCATTGACGCCGCGAGCCTTTATCAAGGGCTATCTCTTTGTGCCACTCGCAGATCGCTTCGACATCGAATTTCCACTCGATTTCAATCCCGGAGCGCCCACCGGGTGGTGGTGTCATCGAGGCGCGCTGAGCGAGTTCGAGGGTAAACTCGATGCCGACGCGTCGCTGCAATGGATGCTCGTCCCCGAGATGCAGTGGATGGCGCCGGCCTATCCCGGCCCGGAGGACCGGCTGTGCAGCTTCGGGGCGTTGACGTCGGTGATTCCCGTCGAGCAGCCGACGATGGTCGCCGGACTCGAGGAAACCAGACAGGGCCTGCGCGAGGTGACACGCGGGTTCGTGGTGCCCGACCGGTGGCCCTACTTCGAGTAGGTCATAGGCGATGTCACCGCCGGTCGGTCAGTTGATCCACCACTGAAGCAGCGGTCGAGTCTGACCGTCCTGCGTGGAGATGCTCCAGGTATCGGCAAAGTCAAAGCCGTTGAAGCTCGTTTCGCTGTCGAAATTGGCGCCGTCGACGGGGACGGCGCCGTTGCTGCTGTTGATGCCGCTGGTGGTGGAGTTGAAGTAGCAGTCGACGACGTCACCGTCGTTATTTCCGACAAACCCGCCGAAGGTCACCTGAGCGCTGACGGTGCCCGTCGAGTACGAGCGGTAGACCTCGCCGTTGGTAAACCCGAAGGTGCCCTGGGAGAGATCGCCGACGAAGCCGCCGACCTCTTGTTGGCCCTCCACATTGCCGGTGGCATAGCTGTCGTAGACCTCACCGGTGCGATGGATTCGGCCCACAAATCCGCCAATGCGGTCTGCCCCGCCGTCGACGTCGCCGGTGGCAAATGAGCGGTAGATCTCTCCTCGCTGTTCGCCGACGAAGCCTCCGGTGGTGCCGTCGCCGGTGACCTCGCCGGTGGCGCTGGAATTGGAGATCAGGCAGTCGTCTCGGTTGCGTCCCACCAGTCCTCCGACCTCGTCGGCACCCGGGGCGTCGACGTCGCCGGTGGCCGACGAATCAAAGACCTCGCAGTTGCCGTTGTTGTGGTGGTCGCCGACGAGGCCGCCGATGTACTCCGTGCTTCCGGTGATGGTGGCCGAACTGGAGGAGTCGATGATGGTGCCGTCGCTGCGCCCGGCGAGGCCGCCGATGCTGTGGGTGCCGTCGGCGCTTCCGGACGTATGGGTGTTGTCGATGTTGCGGTTGGACGCCAGGTAGCCGACGACGAGTCCCACTTCGGCATCGCCGCTGACATCGCCGTCGATGGTCACGTCGATGATGTCGCCGTAGGTGGCGCCGGCGAGGATTCCCACAAAATCATCGCCGCTGACATCGGCGCCGGCGATCGTCAGGTCGCTGATGACGGCGTCGGTGGCAATGGCGCCAAATAGCCCCACGAAATCCTGGGAGACGTCGATGGTGAAGTTGTCGATGCCGAAACCGTTGCCATCGAGTGTGCCTTCAAAGGGGGCGTCCCAGTCGCCGAAGGAACCGGAGCTGTCGCCGATGGGATCGATGGTTTGCCCGCCGAAATCGAGGTCGGCGCGCAATTCGAAGTGGGCATCCAATTCATCGTCGTCATCGATGGCTGTCAGCTGATCGCTGTTGCAGATGAGAAACGGATCGGCTTCCGTGCCGTCGCCGCCACCAAAGGGGCCGTCACCGGCCGGTGGGTTCGGATCGCAGCTGTCGGTGTCGACACAGCTTCCGGCAGTGCATACCTCGGACTCGCCGCAGGTGTTGCCGCAGCTGCCGCAGTTATCGGGGTCGGTGTCGGTATCGACGCATTGCCCGCCGCAGTCGGTGTCGCC
>CAYUPT010000055.1:5682-12452 GCA_964446725.1 uncultured Bradymonadales bacterium
GCCCGCCGCAGTCGGTGTCGCCGCCGGAGCACTGAAGCTGGCAGGCGCCGTTGATGCAGGATTCGGCGTCGCCGCAGGTGTTGCCGCAGCTGCCGCAGTGGTTGTCGTTGCTGTCGACATCGACACAGGCTCCACTGCACTCGGTCAATCCATCGCTGCAAACGGCGCTGCACGTGCCTTCCGTACAACTGAGATTGCCCAGGCAGGTGATACCGCAATTTCCGCAATTTTGATCGTCTGTAGAGGGGTTGACGCACTGGCCGTCGCATTCGATTTCACCGTCGTCGCAGGAAGGGGAATCCTGAGAGCAGAAGCCGCCGCTACAGACCTGATCGTCGTCGCAGGCGTTGTTGCAGCTTCCACAGTGACTGGGATTGGAGTTGATATCGACGCATTCGCCGCTGCAGAAGACCTCGTCGTCGGGACACTCTGTCGGTACTTCGCTGCATTCTCCCTCAGTGCAATTGGTGCCCACCGGACAGGGCGATGCACACTGGCCGCAGTGATCATCATCGGTGTTGGTGTCCACGCATTCGCCGCTGCACCGCTGTTCGCCGTCGGGACAATCAACGGGCGGATCGCTGTAGCAGGCGCCCTCGACGCAGACAAAGCCGTCGTCGCAGGAGTTGTCACAACTTCCGCAGTACTCCGGATCGGAATCGGTATCGACACACCGGCCATCGCACAGGTTGTGACCGTCGGGACAACTGGACTCCGAGATATCAAAGGCCCGGTCGTCGTCTTCGCAAAAGCCGTCAATACACTCCAGATTAGCGGGGCAATCGCTGTCGTCGGTGCAGCGATCGGCGGCCTGTGGCTCGAAATTACAACCGGCGACCGTTAGCGATAGTACGAGGGCGACCATCAGACTCAGCGCCGGGTAGTTCACGGGTGGGGCGGGCCACCGCACAGCGTTCGATGTCGACATGGCAATATCCTCAGGTAGCACGCGGTCTTCAATAATAGCGATCACAGTTGGTGGACGAGCCTATCGGAATATGGCTTCTGTGGCCAATAAAGCGGAATCGATGGCTGGTGCCAACGGGGGGAGTCGGGGGAGGGGCTCCATGACGACCCCATCGACCTTCGCTTCGCTCCGGCCACTTCCCCGACCCGGGGAAGGGCGCCTCCACCGCCGGTGAGGAGGTGGAGCATTATCCGGATCACTCGCCACAATCGACGTCATCTCCTATGGTCGCCGAGACGTCGCACCAACGCAGGATCTTCCAACCGAACCTCAGAATACGCGGTACCGATGTACAAATTGAGAACAGAGACCCCGGATGCCTGGGCCCAGCAGGTGGCTGACGAACTGGACACGTTTTTGCCGGACCACGCGGCCTCCGAGCGCAAGGCGTCGGCCAACGCCATGCACATGGTGGTGCGCTACTCCGACAAACCGGAACTCGTCGACAAGATGGTGGAGGTCGCTCGCGAGGAGCTAGAGCACTTTCATCGAGTCTTTTACGTCATGCAGGAGCGCGGCGTGGAGCTGGAGCCCGACGAAGCCGATCCCTACGTCAATGCGCTGCTCAAGCACGCTCGTTCCAGCGGACGGCGTCGTCTGCTCGATCGACTATTGATGGGGTCGATCATCGAATATCGCGGCTGCGAGCGCTTCGCGATGCTCGGCCGCGTCCTCCAGGATTATGACGACTCCTCAAAGGCCAAACTCGCGGATATGTACAGCGAGTTGGCGGCCAGTGACTCCAAGCACCGCGCCGATTTTTACGGCCTTGCCGAGTTGTATTTCGACGAGGTGACACTTGAGAATCGGCTCGACGAATTGCTCGATATCGAAGCCGGCGTCGTCGATGATCTCCCGGTGCGATCGGCGCTGCACTGATGACTCCGATACCGCGCTACATTGAGCGTCACGCCGTCGATATGCCGCCGTGGGTCGAGCTCGACGAACCCCGCGACGAGCTGCGAATCTGCGTCGTGATCCCGGCCTACGACGAATTGGGCAATGTGGAGGAGGTTATCGAGGCACTGGACGTCGATGAGCTTTCGCCGGCGGCCGTCGAGGTCCTAGTCTGCGTCAACAATGCCGAAGACTCACCGCCGGAAGCTAAAGAGGCCAATCGGCGAACCATCGAGGTGTTGCGAGCGCTGGATACGCCATTTGCGCTTCACGTCATCGACCGGGCCACCGAGGGGCGGGCCTATCCCGCGGAGGACGCCGGGGTCGGCAGGGCGCGAAGGCTCCTGATGGATACGGCAACCCGGCGCCTACACCGGGTCGGACGCGGCGCCGAGGGACTTATGGCCTGTCTCGACGGCGACTCGCCGCCCGATTCCGGGTATCTCGATGCGGTGTGGTGCGAGATGTCTCAGGCGCCGCCGTCGGCGCTGGCCGGAGTCTGTCGGCATCGCCATCCGCTGCCCGACGACCCGGTTCATGCGGAGGCGATTATCGCCTACGAAAACTGGATGCGTTACTTCGAGTCCGCCCTCCATCTGACCGGAACGCCTTACGCCTTTCAATCCATCGGCTCCTGTATGGTCCTCACCGCCCGGGGGTATGCCCAGGCCGACGGAGTGCCACCTCGGGAGGCGCTCAGCGACTTTTATCTGCTCCAGAAGATCGTCAAGACCGGGGGAGCGGGGTCGGTGATTCAGCTTCGGGAGCCGATGGTTCGCCCGTCGGCCCGGCCGTCGACGCGGGTGCCGCGCGGCACCGGTCCGTCGGTTCGAGCCTCGATGCACCACGGCGACGACCGATTTGTGTGGGTCGAGCCGCCGCGGGCGTTTTTCGAGTTGCGATCGCTATTCGCCGCCGTCGAGCCCGGCTTTCGCGACCCGCAGGTGCTGCGCGATGCAGCCAGCCCCTTTCTATTTGAAGTTGTGGATCGCTGGAACGGCTGGAAGACCATCGACAAGCTGCGCGAACACGCCCCGGACGAGGCGCGCTTTGAGCGCCAGTTCCACACCTGGTTCGACAGTCTGAAAGTGGTCAAATTCGCCAACCGCTCCCAGGAGAAATTCGGCGGTGTATTCGTATTTCAGGCATTGCGAAGATTGCTCGATGAGGCGGGCTATTCGGCGCTTCGGGGCCAGATCGCCGACGTCGCCCCCGAAGAGGCGACGCTCGACGACTGGCGCAATATGCTCAAGGTAATGCGAGGCGCCGAATTGGACTGGTGGTAACCGATGTGCCGGCCGGTACAATGTCCGGCCGGCACAAACCGGTTATTTACGGAGACAGCGAACCAGGTGTTCGGAGGTCTTACCGGTTCCGACAGTACTGTTTCCATCCATATTCACATAGGTGGCCGTGTGGTTGTTGGGACCGTCTCGTCCGGTCGATGACCAGTGGCCGGTGGACTCGACATTGGGCAGTAGGCCGCGATTGTCGCCGATCGTCTCCGACAACTCGTCGCGGGCTGGCAGAAACCAGTCATCGCGGCCGTTCTCATCGAGGTTCCCACAGGCCTCGGCGGCTTCGTAGGGGGCGCCGCTGTCGTCGGTTGTCATCAGGGTGGCGGTATTGGACTGCCCGTCCGTGGAAGACGTCGCTCCCGTATCGGTGCTGTCCTGGCCCCACCGGAAGGTATCGCTGGGGCCGACGCTGGTTTCGGTGGTGTAGTACGGATCTCCTCCGAAGTCGCCGGCGTAGTAGGTGCCGTCGACGCATTGGTCGCCGATGTCGACGAGCACCGAGCAGTCATCTTCTACAAATAGCGTCATCGTGTCGTAATCGTCGTGGGAGTGGACTTGCATTTCGTAGTCTCCGCCGGCGCCGTCGGTGTCCCAGAAGAGGGTGACGGTCTCCGATTCTCCGGCGGGGATGACCAGGTCGACGATGGAGTCCTCGACTGTACCGTCGACGTGCAGTTCCACAGTTTGTTGGCCCTCGACTTGACCGATGTTGTCGATATCGGCAGTGACTTCGGCGGTCCAGCCCTGGGTGATTTCCTGATCGGAGTAAAACAGGTCGATGTTGACCGCGAAAAATGCCGGTTCCAGCACGGTGACCGAGGCGGTGGCGTTGGCGTCTCCGGTGGTCAGTTCGGCGACGTAGCTTCCCGGTTCTGCGGAGGTGGTGTCCCACTGCAGGGAGAGTGATTCGGATTCTCCCATACCCAGCGTGACGTTGTGGGTATCCTGGAGTTGACCGTCGATGGTCAAGTCGATGTCTCGGGTTACTTCGATTCCACCGGTGTTTTCGACGTCGGCGACGACGACGATGGCATCTTCGGGCGGGGCCTCGAGAATGCTCTGGTCGGTATCGATGCTGATGTCGACGAAGGGGGCATCGACGACGGTGGCATCGGCGCTATCGGAGTGGTCATCACTGCTGACAACGAGCTCGAAGTCACCTCGGGCGTCGCCGGGAGTCCAGTCCAACTCCACCGTTGATTCGTGACCGGCTTCCAATCCCAGCGATGAATAGGTGTCTTCGACCTGGCCGTCGACGGCCAGATCGATGTGCTGGATTCCATATTGGGCACCGACGTTTTCGACGTCGACAACGACGGTGACGGTGTCGTCGCCGGTGACATGGAGGTCGCTGGCGTCGGTGTCGATCGTGACTTCAAAAAAGTCGAGTTCGGTCACCGTGATATTGGCGCTGTCGCTGTCGTCGTCGCTGGAGACGGTGGCGATGTAATCGCCGGTGTCGTCTTCCGTGGTCTGCCAGGTCAACGTGAGTACCTCGGTGCTGTTGGGTTCGATGGTGACTTCGTCAGCCGTCATGAAGTGACCGTTGCCGATGTCGAGTTCGATGTCTTGAGTGGCGGCCACGTCGCCTTCGTTGTTGACGGTGGTGACGACGCGGATGTCGTGACCGGCGGCGGCCGCGAGATCACTGGCCTGCTCGTTGATATCGACGGAGAACTCGGCGGGGCCGAGTACGGTGGTGATGGCGCTGTCAGAGCTGTCGTCGCTGGAGACGCCGACGAGATAGCTGCCCGGTGTCACCGAGGATGTATCCCACTGCAGCGTGATCGATTCAGTCTGGCCGGCCTCCACGGTAAGCGGTGCAGAGTCGAAGATACCGCCGTTGGCGCTAAGCTCGATATCCTGGGTGGCGTCGACGTTCCCGACGTTTTCGACGTCGGCTTCGATGATGACCGGGTCGCTTTGGAGAACCTCCAGATCGCTTGTCTCGGTGTTGATTGAGACATCGAAAAAGGCGTCGTCGACGACGTTGGCCGTCGCCGTGGCGGAGTCGTTGTCGCTGCTGACTTCCAGCTCGAAGTCACCGCGGTCGTCGCTGTCCGGAGTCCAGTACAATTTGACGGACTGTTCAGCGCCGACGTCCAGCCCCAATGCGCCGCGGGAGTCGACGAGATTGCCGTCGACGGCCAGGTCGATGTCCTGAGTTCCGGGCAAGGCGCCGACATTTGTGATGTTGGCGACGACTTCCACCGTCTCGTCGGCAGTAATGTTCAGACGGCTCGTATCGGTGTCGAGGTCGACGTCAAAGAAGTCCCGATCGGTGATCGTGATATCGGCGGTGACCGTTTCGTTGTCGGTGGATAGTTCGCCGATGTAGTCGCCGATGTCGCCTTCGCTGGTCTCCCATACAAAGGTCACAACTTCGCTCTGGTTGTTGTCGAGTGTGACATCCCGTTCGACGCCGTTGTAGGCGTCTTCGATGGTCAATTCGACGTCCTGGGTGCCCTCGAGATCTCCGCGGTTGGTGATGGTCGCCACGACGACGATGTCATCGCCGACGGCACCGGCCAGATTGCTGGCCGATTGTTGAATATCAATGCCGAAATCGGCGGTGTTGAGACAGTCGACGGCGACGTCGGTAATATCATTGCCGGCGAATGTTCCCTCGCCGTTCGCGATGCTGCACTCCACGCCGTCGGGTTCGGCGGCGATGGTGATCTGATAGTCGTCGCCCTCTGAATATTCGGTCTCGAAGCTAAATTCGGTGTCGTCGCTGTCGACGATGACCGTTTCATCGGCGTCGTTGCTCAATTCCAAACCATCGGCCGTCAGGCCGCTGACCTGGCCCGACAGACGCAGGTCGTCGGCGGGGGTATCAACCGTTGAAGGGTCTTCGCCGCCGCAACCGCTGAGTATGAATAACACTGCCACAAGGACAGAGACCATCGTTCGAAGGCTATTGCCGAATAACGTTTTATACTGCATCAAAAAGACTCCTGGTAGATCGTTCGGGGCTAAACTTAGAATACCTGCTTCGCGACGCGATGGGCCGCACATTTCTCGGGTGCGCACCGCATACATCGACGAGCACTCCCGCCTGTGATCGACGGACTTCGATTGCAATAAACTGTTTCGAAATGGTCCCGAAAGCCGGGGATATCGCAGGGGCCGTTGTTGGCGATCTACGGTACAGTCGGGTCGGGGCACTTCGATGGCATCGAAGTCGACGGGCGTTTGCTGTCCCCCAATATTTGATATTGGAACGGGCTTTATTCGAGCTCTGGGACATCAGGCCCGGCAACCATGCATAGAAATGTAAAAAATAGCAAGAGCGAACTGCTCACCTGGAGGTGTAAATGGGGGCGTGGGAGCGTCTGCGGCCTCGCCGGCATGACGCCCCCGGCGTCATTGGGGTTCGCATTAGCCGATAACGAATAGGTCTGACGTCAGCTCAATGAAGTCTTCGAAGCCGCTTTCGAAATGCGGGCGACGGCCAGTAAAAATCCTCCAATTCTTCCAGTGCCTGCCAGCGCTCCTCGTCGAGTTGTTCTCCGGACTCGGCGAGCATTTCTGTGAGAAAGAGAGCGTAGTCGGTGCGCCGGGCCCGCAGATCGTCGTCGGCCTCGGGGTTGTCGGTCAGAAAGTCG
>CAYUPT010000056.1:0-12406 GCA_964446725.1 uncultured Bradymonadales bacterium
TGGGTCATCGACATCTTCATGGCCAATCTGATCATTATCGTGGTCATTATCTTCCAGGAGGATATCCGGCGAGCGCTGGCTCAGTTTGGAAGCACGACACTGATGGGCGGGCGTCGATCCTATGAAGAGACCTCGGTGCTCGAGGAGGTCATCAAGGCCTGTGTCATGCTGTCGGACCGCAAACTCGGCGCCCTGATCGCCATTGAGCGCGAGGCCGACCTGGACCACTACGTCCAGCAGGGCATCGAAGTCGACGGCGTCGCCTCCAAGGATATGCTGTTTACGATCTTTTTGCCGGAACACCAGAATCCGCTCCACGACGGAGCGGTTATCATCCGCAAAGGTCGCATCGCCGCCGCCGGGGCCTTTTTGCCGCTGACGATCAACCCCCGGGTCGAAAAATCGCTGGGAACCCGCCACCGGGCCGCCATTGGACTGACGGAGGATACCGATGCCGCCGTCGCCATTGTCAGCGAGGAGACCGGCCGCATCTCCGTGGCCCACGACGGCGAGTTATTTA
Organism: uncultured Bradymonadales bacterium; assembly: GCA_964446725.1. Taxonomy (GTDB): domain Bacteria; phylum Myxococcota_A; class Bradymonadia; order Bradymonadales; family Bradymonadaceae; genus SLJM01. The sequence continues at coordinate 521 of CAYUPT010000056.1, forward strand.
AAGACCTCGACGCCAACGAAATGCGGGCCTTTTTGCAGCGCATCTACAGTTCCCGGCACCTCCATCGGCGCCGCGGCACCTTGCTGGACCGATTTCGCGCCGAACTGTCGACGAGTTCCGGCTCCGGCCCCTCGGAGACCGACTCCGATAACAAGTCCGGCGATCCGGACGACGACGCAACCAATTCCAAATCCGACGTCGAGAAAAACTGATGAACGGTGGTGTCCTCATCGATCTGGCGCGCCAGGTCTTCGTGCGCAACTTCTTTTTGAAGTTTATCGCCATCATTCTGACACTGACACTGTATATCTGGGTCAGCGAAGACCGCGAGACCATCGTCACCGGCTTTGCCCCCGTCCAGATTGTAGTCCCCGACGATCTGGTTCTGGTCTCCGACCCCATCGACCGCATCGAAGTCACCGTCCAGGGTCGCTGGAGTGACATCGAGCGCTTCTCCCCCAACGAAATTGACCCGATTCGCCTCGATTTAAGCCCCGGCGACGACGGGTCGGTCATCTCGATTACCCCGGAGATGGTCGGCGTGCCCCCCGAAATTCAAATCGTCAGTATCGACCCGGATTCGATGTATGTCGAATTCGAACCGGAGTCGTTTAAGAGCGTTCCCGTCGAACCTCAAATCACCGGGACCCCTCGCCCGTCGTATACCATCGAAGACCAGCGCATTACACCGGAGACCGTCACGGTGCGCGGCCCGGAAAACCGGCTCGACCAGCTCGACTCGGTCCCCACCGAACGCGTCGACATTACCGATCGCAGCGAATCGCTTCAGCGGGCCGTCCGCCTGCGCATCGACGACGGCCTGATAAGCGCCGAATACGACGACCCGATCATGCTCGAAATCGATATCGAGACCGAGGAGATCAGCCAGACACTGGAGGCGCTTCCCGTGGAAGCCGTCAACACCAGCTACGATACCACCGTCGAACCGACGGAGGCCGATGTCGTGATTCGCGGACCGGAGTCGGTCATCGAGACCCTCAACCGGGACCTGGTCCGCCTCGAAATTGACCTCACCGACGAGGATGACCGGCCCCCCGGGACCTTCTCGCGCAGCGCAGAGATCGTCAATTTACCGCCCGACGTCGAGGCGACGTATATCGAGCCCGATCGCTTCCGCGTCATCACCGAAGACGATTCGTCAACTGCTGGAGCAGACGACGGTGATGGCGACTCGCCGTAGCTTTTCGGGGCGCTGGCGGTGACCACATTTAACACGCGCTGCGACATCACGGACTCGACGGTGCGGCAATCGCTCAGCGATTGGCGATGACGGGCCGACATGTTACCTATCGAGGTGTCGTCAAACCATCCCAATGACCGCCTATTGCAGCTTTTTAGACTGCGGGGACTCCACTTATGACGAAACGAAAACTCTTTGGCACCGACGGAATTCGCGGGGTCGCCAACCAGTATCCGATGACCGCCGAAATGGCGGTGCGCCTCGGTCAGGCTGTCGCCCACCACTTCAAGGGTCGACGCAATGGCAAGCACAAGGCCTTCGGCCATGGAACGCGGATCGTCATCGGCAAGGACACCCGGGTATCGGGCTATATGTTCGAGTCGGGGCTGGCGGCCGGCATCACCTCGATGGGTGCCGATGTCCAGCTCGTCGGCCCGTTGCCGACGCCGGGCATTTCGTTTCTGACGACCGGAATGCGCGCCGATGCCGGCATCGTCATCTCCGCAAGTCACAACCCCTACGAGGACAACGGCATCAAGATCTTTGGTGCCGACGGCTACAAATTGCCCGACGAAGAGGAATTGGCCATCGAGGAGTTGATCCTCGGCGACAATCCGCCGCGCCCCGAACAGGACCGCGTCGGCAAGGCGATGCGCATCGACGATGCCACCGGGCGATATATCGTCTTTTTGAAAAACACATTTCCCAAAGACCTGACCCTCGACGGGTTGCGCGTCGTCGTCGACTGCGCCAACGGCGCCGCCTACAAGGTCGCCCCGGCGGTACTGCGCGAGCTCGGCGCCGAAGTCTTTACCCTCGGCGACAATCCCGATGGCTACAACATCAATCAAAAATGCGGCAGTCTCCATCCGCAGCGCGCCGCCGAACGCGTCCGCGAGACCCGGGCCGATGTGGGCATTAGCCTCGACGGCGACGCCGATCGCGCCATCATGATCGACGAGCACGGCGAGATCATCGACGGCGACGGCATCCTCGCTTTGTGCGCCATCCACCTTAACGAACAGGGGCGACTGGCCGACGACACTCTGGTGTCGACGGTCATGAGCAATGTGGGGCTGGAAGTGGCGCTGAAACGCCACGGCATCGATCTTGTTCGCACCGCCGTCGGCGACCGCTACGTCGTCGAGGAGATGCGCAAATCCGGGTATACCCTGGGCGGAGAGCCGAGCGGTCATCTCATCTTTCTGGAGCATACCACAGCCGGAGACGGACTTCTGGCCGCCCTTCAGGTCCTGGCGATTTTGCAGCGCCGACAGAAGCCACTGAGCGAATTGGCCGGCGTCATGACCCCCTTTCCCCAGACGTTGGTCAACGTGGAGGTCCGCAAAAAGCCGCCGCTCGAAGAATTGGAGGACTTCCAGAAGCGCGTCGCCGAAGTCGAAGCAGAGCTCGGCGACGAGGGTCGTGTCGTCGCCCGCTACTCGGGAACCGAATCCAAGGCCCGGGTCATGGTCGAAGGTCCCGACGAGCGCCGGGTCCAACAATACGCCGATGAGTTGGGACAGCAGTTGCGCAGCGCCATCGGCGCCTGATAGATCGACGTCGTCAGTGGAGTCGACGAGTACTTGTATTTGCCCCGAGGAATCGCCATGAAGTCCCCTATCCGTCCCCGACTCGGCGTCAACGTCGATCACGTCGCCACCGTCCGCCAGGCCCGCGGCACGTCTTACCCGGAGCCGGTCACCGCGGCCTCGATGGCGGAACTGGCCGGCGCCGACCAGATCACCATCCATTTGCGCGAAGATCGACGGCATATCCAGGACCGCGACGTCCAATTGCTTCGCCAGAGCGTCAACACCCGGCTGAACCTCGAGATGGGTGCCACCGAGGAGATGCTCCAGATCGCCTGTGACATCGAACCCGATATGGTGACGCTGGTCCCGGAGCGCCGCGAAGAGCAGACGACCGAAGGCGGTCTCGATGTCGTCGAAAACGCGGACCGACTCACCGATTACCTCGATGAGTTGAGCGAGTCCGGCGCCCACCTCAGCCTCTTTATTGACCCCAATACCGACCAGATCGCCGCCTCCGCCCGGCTCGGCGTCGACATCGTCGAATTGCACACCGGCGACTACTGCGAGGCCGACGCGGCATTCACCAATCAAAACGACCCCTCCGAATTCGACCGCACCCGTGAGCTCAAGCGGCTTCGCGAGGCGGCCCGGGTCGCCGATTCGCTGGAATTGGTCGTCGCCGCCGGCCACGGGCTCGACTACAAAAACGTCCTCGATGTGGCGGCGATTCCCCAATTTGAGGAATTCAATATCGGCCACAGCATCGTCTCCCGGGCAGTCCTCGTCGGATTTGAGCGCGCCGTCCGCGAGATGATCGATGCCTTGGAATCCGGTCGCCGCACCGCCCTGGGAACGCTGTAATTTCGCCTCCATCCCCGCCCCCCTCTATGGACCTCGTAACCCCGGAGACCATGCAGCAGATGGACCGGCGGACCATCGACGATGTCGGTGTCCCCGGCCCGGTACTGATGGACCGCGCCGCCCGCGGGGCTGTCGACGCCCTGCTCGCCCATTATTCAGTCCCCGAACAGGCCGCGATCGGCATTGTCTGTGGCACCGGAAATAATGGCGGCGACGGCCTGGCGATGGCGACCATGCTCGCCCATCGGGGCTACGAGCCGCGGGTCGTCGTGCTCGGCGACGGCGACAGCCTCTCCGACGACGCCGCACTGTACTACAAAATCGCCCAACAACTCGTCGACCACCTCGTCGTCGCCGACAGTGACGACGGCCTCGCCGACGCTCTGGCCGACCAGCCCGACTGCGCCGTCTGGTGCGATGGACTGCTGGGGACCGGAATCGACCGCCCCGTCGAAGGCCGCTATGCGACGGCCGTCCAATTTCTCGACGACCAGCCGGCTCCCGTGGTGGCCATCGACATCCCCAGCGGCGTCGAGGGTACTTCCGGCCAGGTCCTCGGCATTGCCGCCGATGCCGAACTGACCGTCACCTTCGGGTGTGCCAAAATCGGCCAGTGCCTCGAGCCGGGCCGCAGCGTATGCGGAAGACTAGAGGTCGTCGACATCGGCATTCCACAACACGTCCGAGAGGAGGTCGGCATTGCGGCCACCGGACTCGACCGGCGTTGGCTGTCGAACCGGGTTTCGCGACGCCCGGCCAATATCCACAAGGGCTCGGTGGGCACCACACTGCACGTCGGCGGCCGGCCGTCGACGGCAGGGGCCATTGCCATGTCCGCACGAGCGGCCCTCGTCGGCGGCGCCGGCCTCATCACCGTGGCCACCGATCGCCGAAGCCAGGCGGTCATCCCCACCGCCACGCCGGAGATCATGAGCCGAGACCTCTTTGATTTTGACGTCGGCAACTTCGACGAAAACGCGCTTCGAGAAGCCGTCGACGGCGCCGACAGCATCGTCATCGGCCCCGGCCTCGGTACGGACCACACCGCACGGGGTATCGTCGACACCGTCTTCGGCGCCGTCGATGCCCACAACGTCATCGTCGACGCCGACGCTCTCAACCTGGTGGCCTCCGACGACGAACTCGCCGAGGCCCTCACCCAGTGCTCTGACGATGCCTCTGTCGTATTGACACCTCATCCCGGAGAGATGGCCCGGCTCCAGAAGCGCGAGATCGCCGACGTGCTCTCCGACCCCGTCGACGCCGCGCGTCGCCTCAGCGATCGCTTCCAGGCGATCACCATTCTCAAGACCGCCACCTCCATCGTCGCCGATGCCGACGGGCAACTGGCCATTAATCGCACCGGCAATCCGGGGATGGCCACCGGCGGCATGGGCGATGCCCTGACCGGCCTTATCGCCGCCGCCTTCGCAGATCACGGCGACGGATTCGACGCCGCCTGCCAGGCCACGGCCATCCACGGCCATGCCGCAGACCGAGCCGTCGAATCCACGGGCCACCGGGGATTGACGGTTCAGCGACTCCTCGACGAAGTCCCCGCCGTCTGGCACGCTCTTCAGGGATGATACGTCGCCTCCTCATAGTTGCCGCACTTATCGCGCTACACAGCGCAGCCTTATTTGGCTGCAGCGATCCCGCCGACGCCGTCGCCTTTGGCGAAATCTGTCAGCCCACCACCGATGACTGCTCGAATTCGGTGCAACTTCAGCGCTCGGAAGTCGGGCGCAATGCCCTCGACTTCGATCTCATCCACACCGATGCTCCGGAGTCCAGTTCCGATTCCGAAGTTCGTCTTCTCATCACGACGTCCGACGACGTCGACCCACCGGATTCACGGGACACCGACGTCGACGGGCGCCTCATTCTATTCGACGAAACCTACGCGCCGGCTCCCGGCGATGTAATTCGCGAACAACTGGGCTCCCAGGCACTGACCGTCGCCTCCTCTGTACTCGTCGAATTGGAATGTCTCTCCGGCCCCTGCAACCATCGCCTGGACTATATTTTCTTCTCCGACGCCATCGAATGCATCGACGACGACAGCTGTGGCCGCGCGGAGTTTTGTGAACAGGCCTACGGCCGATGTGCCCAGTGCTCCGACGACGGCGACTGCAATGCCGACCAGAGTTGTCTTCGAGAGACCGGCCAGTGTTTCCCGGGCGAGACGACGGGCTGCCATCAAAGCGGTGGACCGTCGTCGGCGGTCGCGCCTCTGGGCATCGCCCTTGTTCTGATAGGGCTCTTCGCATGGATCGGCGGCCGCCGGAGGTGGAGACACAGTCTGGGACTGGCGGTCTTGGTGCTGTCACTGACAGTGACCGCATCGCTCATCCAGTCCACACCGGCCCTGGCGGATACCGGAGCATCGATGAATGTCGGCGCCGGAGCCCGTGTACTGACCGGCGAGGCCGGTGAATTGACCACCACCGGCTGGGGGATCAACGTCAACCAACAGCTTCGCTGGCGCTCATTCGGTGCCCTCATTGAATTATCAACCAACTCCTTTGGCCTCCGCCAGGACCGTCACCCCGACGACGCCCGCCTATCGGGCTACGGCGTCACGGTGGGCACCCGCGGATTTTTCTCGCTCCCCATCTCCGTTCCCATCGTCGGCGAAGACGAACCCTTCGAGTTGGTCACCGGAATCGACTACACCCACTGGAATGTGGCCCAAAACCGGATCGCCTCCACCACCGGCCTGGGCCTGCGATACCACGCCGTCGGTCCCACGCTCGGCATTAACTGGCGATGGGGCGGTCTGGCACTTACGACGCGCGCCAATTACTCCCACATCTTCGACTGGCCCGGCGGCGTCGTCTCCGTGGATGTGCTCATCGGCATCGGACCGTGACCCCCGACGTACGATGTCAGCGATTCACGTTCCGCCCCGCGAGATGCCCTCCACACTTCAGTCCTCGTCGCGTTGCTGGGTTGCGCGAAATTCTTTGATTCGGTCTTTGAGCTTGCGCTTGCTGATGACTCGCGACTCGACGAGCAATTCGGCAACCGTCCGTAAAATCCCTTTTTGATAATCGATTTCGCGCTCCAGCTTGTCGATAATCTGGCGCTGTCGCTCCACGACCTCGGCAAGCGTTAAATCCTCTTGTTCCGAGTCCTGTTCGTCAAAATCAAAGAAGTCGTCGGACTCGCGGTTATCGACGGGAAATACGCCGGAGCCACTGCGCCCACCGACGCCACTCGAATCGGGCGCCCCGGCGGCGCCATCGGGCCTGGAACCACTTCCGCTGCTTCCCTCCAGGCCCGGAAACGCCGACTGGTCGTCCTGGTATTCTCCCCAGTTGACAGACGAGGTGGACGCCGCCAGTTCCGGTTCGTCCTCCGAATCCTCGTCGGCGAGTTCGGCGTCAAATTGCTCTAGAGCACCGGCGAGCCCGACCGATTCGCCGCCATCCGTTGATGCCGATCGCTCGGTGGAATCGCTACCGGAATCCGCCGCTGGCTCTGGCGTCGATGTATCGCCGCCGGCTTCGTCATCGTCGCCATTGCGCTGACCGCCGTCAAAGAGGTCCACGGGCGCATCCTCGACGGCGCGCGTCGGCGGCGCGGCCTGCGACGAGGTCCGTTGCGGTTTCTCGTCGTTTTGTGTCGTCTCGTCGACGAGGTCCATAAAGGGATTGTCGGTCCCTACATCGACCTGACGGGTCGGACCGGCATCGTCACTGCTGGGACTCGACGACGACGTCGCCGCCTCGTTCTGACCGGGATGCTTCGTCGTGCGCTCCGGACGCTCGCGCCGGCGTTCATTTTTGCGGACCACGCCCTGTCCGGGCGCCGACCCTCGTCCCCTCGTCCCATCTGTATCCCCCGAAGACGACGGACTTCGTTCGTCGTAATAGCGCGCAATCTCGCGCTTGAGGCGGTTGCGCCCACTGACGACGAGCACCGGAGAAGTTCCCGTCTGTTCGCGAATTCGTTCGATGACCGGTCGCGCTTTTTCGACGTCGTACACCGCGATCTTGACTCCGTCGCCGGCGCCGTCCTCCAGAGGCAACACCCCGTATTCCTCGGCAATATCGCGGGCAATGGCGCCCCGATTCTCAGACATCACCTCCAGCGTCGAGTCCCGGCTGCAATCGAGCCCCCAGAATTCCGCCATCAACGACGCCAACTTTTGGTCGTCCACATCGAGGCGCTCCACCATCTCGTCGACGACGGTCGTATCTTCGTTCATCCGCGCCCGCAGCACGCAGCGCTGGACATCGGCGCGCTCGACGAGGCCGGAGTTGACGATGAAATCGACGAGTTTCCGCTTCATCGAGGCATTCCTGGGTCATCGCCACCTCAGAGATGGAGACTCTGCATTCGCGGTGGCCAAACACAATAAGAGTTGTCGAATAAACTAATGGCAGCACCCATCAATGACAACGCCCATCGACCCGAACGTGACATGCGGTCACAGCAAAAACCAGGTGGCTTTGATGGTCGCATCCGCCGCCCCGCTATCCGCGGTATCGGACTGCTGAAGTTTCATCTTCAGGTTGCTGGTCACAACTCGCCCCGCTTCAATATCAAAATACGCCGTTCCCTCTCCGGCCCATTCGGCTCCTGAAAGAGCGCCGCCAAGCCCCGCGTCGTGTCGAAGGCGAACCTGTCGCTCAATGGCCGCGACGTCGCCTCGAGGACCGTCGTAGACTCCCGCGAAACGCTCGCGGACCTCCATACCGGCGCCCATTTCCGAATCGCGAATCGCACTCGAAAATAAGGGCCCCAGCCGATACGACCAGTCCTCACCGACCAGTAGCCGGCGTTCGGGGAAGCGAGGCATCAACACCGTGAGCATCGACGGCGCGAGCCGTGTCGCCGGTGCGTCCCCGACGCCATCGCTTTCAAATTCAACGGTGTCGATCACACCGTGCAGATCGGCGAGGGCCGTCATTCGATAATCGGCCGATGCCATCGACGAGCGCGCCAATTCGACGAATCCATCATCGACGTCCTGCGCCGAGTCCTGGCGCTCGACGACAATATCCCGCGGGGTCAACGCCCAGGTCACCGCCCGGCGGGGACCATCGGCGGTGATCGTCTGTCGGCCACTGAACTCAAAGAGCGCATCGACGTCCGGCGTCCGCGTCTTCCGGTGTTGCTGTTGGAATTGAAGTATAAACGGCCGGTCCTGCTGTTCGCGAATCACAAACTCCGCCGGATCGTCGCGCACCACGCGATCTAGATCGCCGGGCCCCACATCCGCCGGGTCGCCCATCGATTCCAGCTCACCGCCGATCCCCGGCCGGTCTTCGACGTGCATCGACCACAGCGTGCCGAGCGTCCCCACGCCGACGGCGACCAATAACATTGGAGCGAGTCTGGAGTTGGCCATTCTGGACGTCCATCGCAGCAGCCGCTCCTCACGGCAAGGCGGTGTCGACGGCCTCCGCAAATGCGACGAGTCGCCGCTCGACGTCGCTGCGCGCCTGCTTCAACTCGTCGACATCTTCGCACTCCGTGCCGAGGCACAGCAGCAATACATCGATGTCCCGATTGTCCACCTCGTGGCGATCACCGGGCAACTCTCGACGCGTCATATTGAGTTCGTCATCGACCTGAACCTGACCGAAAATCCCACTTTCGTGGCGATAGGGCCAGTGGCGCATCATCTCAAAACAGCCCGACGCCGCTTCGATCACATCGTCATCGCTCAAAATTCGGCCCGCCGGCATGGTCCCCACCCTGCGGGCGACGAGCTCCAGAAGTTGACGGACAAATTTCGGATTCGTGATCAGCAACCCGTACAGGTAGCTGTCGTCGACGGCATCCAGAACGAGCTGGACCTCTTCTTCGCGCAGAATGTCATGGGCCGCGCAGAGATACTCGTCGCAAATAAAGCGGTCGTAGACGCCGCAATCGCGTCCATCGACGCCGTCGTTCTGGAGAGGATGGACCAGACAGCCGACCCGCCCCACCGACTCCGACTCATCACCGGGCTCCATGTCGACGTAGCCCAGAAACGGACACGACGGTAGCGCCTCCAGCAATTTGACGTCTTCGCCGTCCTCCCAGCGGTGGCGGAATTCCCGGAGCGATTCCTCGTCGTCGATCGATGTTTCGCGAAAAAAGGCCCGGGTCCGTTCGACGAGGCGTCGACGCGTCTCGTCCTCTCCGAATTCGGCGTGGTTGTACATCCCGCAGCAGGCCCCACAGCTCTTTTCGCCGTCGGGATGACACAGAATTTGCGGGTTATCGTCAGTCACACTGTTGCTCGGGATTTAGCAGGCGCGCCCCCTCCGGCACCTCAAATTCAAATCCAGAGGCCGACAGATTCTGATTGACCTGACTGTTCTGGAAATTGATCTCGTTGGTATTGCCGTAGGGATCGAAGACCGTCGTCTTCGAGACTTCAAAGGTCTCCGGGTCGAGTACGAACTCCAACTTCTGGTAATCCGAAGTTGGCTCTTTGGGCGTCAATTCGAGTTCCGGGGCCTGCGCGGTGGAGTCATCGGTCAATTCGACATCGAAATCCTCGAGCAAATTGCCCTCTCCCATCAAGAAGTTGAGCGATGTCGGAAGCTGGCTGTCCTCCAGGCATTCCTGGAAGACCTGCTGATACTCGTATTCGTAAATCCAGAACGAATCGCCGTCACTGACGAGCATTCGGTCTCGTTGATTCGTCTCATCGCCGGATTGCATGTAGTCCCACCGCATCATGCCCGGCTTCTTGAAGTAGACCTGCCCTCGCGACCGGCTGGTTTCGGCGGCCGCAATATCGGTGTATTCCTGGACAAACGAGGCCTGAAAATCCTCGGTCTCGCTGTAGAACGCCTGGACCCGCTCGGCGATCTCTTCGGCCGACATCTCATCGACCGACGCCTGACCCTCGTCGGCAGCGACTGTGGAGGTCATCGTCACCACCAACGCCAGCGCAGAGACAACACCGAGAATACTGAACCATCTGCTGCGACTACTTAACGACATCATCATCGGGCTCCAATCTGTTGCAGACCTTGAACTTTCGATCCGTGCAATTGCGCAAACGCTTGTTGTATCGTCGATACCGGGCCGCTGGCGCGGCACCAGTACCGCCATGTGCTGTTAATAAGACGTCCGACCTCGAAATTTATTCTCCTGTCGCCTCATCAACGTGGTGGCAAACGAGCACCGAACTGTCCAGCACCCGGCCTTCGGGCCGCTAGATTCGGCGCCTTTTCATCGCCACCTACGCCGCCTGACCTCCGCTCTTATCACCGTTGATGATCTCGATGGTATCCACTCTGCGCTCGTCGGCCTCCAGGACCCGAAACAGCAATTCGTCGCATTCGATCTCGTCTCCGGCCTCCGGGACGCCACCGGTCTGATCGAGCAAAAAGCCGCCGAGTGAATCGTATTCGCCCTCCTGCGGCAATTCGACGTCGAAATGTTCCTCGATCTCATCGATACCGATCCGGGCATCGGCCAGAACCGTCGACGCCGACAATGTGACGAGCTGGGACTGCTCGACGTCGTACTCGTCCTGAATGTCGCCGAAGAATTCCTCGATAATATCCTCCAGCGTGATCAATCCCTCGGTTCCGCCGAATTCATCGACGACGACCGCCAGGTGAATCCGTTGTCGCTGAAATTCGGTCAATAGCTCCGAGATCGACTTGGTTTCCGGCACAAAATAAGGATCGCGCAGGAAGTCCTCGATGTCGAATTCGCGACCGGAGGCCATCAACTTGATGAGATCCTTGGCGTAAAACAGCCCGGCGATATCATCGAGTGTCTCGCCGTGGACGGGGATACGGCTGTGGCCGCAGTCCAGCAAAATCAACAGAATCTCGTCGAGCTCCATCTCCTTTGAAATCGTCACCATATCGGTGCGAGGAACCATGACCTCGCGGACGGTGGTCGCCGGAAATTCGACCACCGATCGCAGCAGTCGCTGGCGGTCTTCCCCACTCTCATCCTGGCGGTGAACCAGCCGGCGCAATACGCGGTGACTTTCGTCGACCTCGCCGTCGTCACCGTTGTCGCTTCCGACGACCTTCGACAGGCCTTGGCGCAGCCCCAGCAGACCGCGAACGACGGGATAGGCCATCACGTAGGGCACGCGCAAAATCCGCAGAGCGCGGATGGCAAAGCGCTCTGCATTGCGCTTCGACAATACCTGAGGGACCACATCGGTGACGGCTACCGCCAGCAGAGTGGCAACGACAATAAAGCCAGCCATTCCGACGCCGGATCGCGGTATCTCCCGCAGTACCAACGTCATCCCCAGCGCCACCGCTGCAATCAGTCCCAGCCGGTGGCCCAGTGCCAGCACCATCGAGATCG
>CAYUPT010000057.1:0-12169 GCA_964446725.1 uncultured Bradymonadales bacterium
GCCTCCAGTTCTCCGGACGAGAGCTCGCCACCGGACGTCGTCTCCTCCGTGTCTCGAGCCCGGACATCATCGCCCTCCGGTATCTCGGGCTTCGACGTCGGTCGCCCGACCAGTGTCAGCGGACCGTCGCGCCAGGGCGTCGCCGGGTCCGGGAGTTCCAGGCGGTCAAAGAAGGTCTCGTGGCGCCTGAGATTATCGATGCTCCGAGAGTTGATGCCCTGAACCAGCGACAGCATAAACGCCGTATTCGGTAGGATTTTCGACTCGATGACGTCCAGTGTCTCCGTCGTCGGCTCTGCGTCCGGCGACCGGCGCGTCTTCTCGAAGGTCGATCGAAGCCTGGGATGGACGATCAGCGATGTATCGGCGAGCCGGCGCATGCCGTCGGAATCAAAGCCCTCGTAGCCCACAAAACGGGCTCCGAAACCGACATTGGCGTAGTGACGGGCCACGAATTTGGCGAGATTCTCACCGACTTCGTCTTCAAAGGCCGGGTGAGCGCCGACGGGGACGGTGACAATGTCCACGAATTCGTCGCGACCAAATCCCAGCAGCGCCTCCGTATCGGAGAGACAGGCCTCCCGGCGCCATCGATCGAAACCGCCGGCGCGCTCCAGAAACTCGGGGATCCGGCGATCGACGTCGCGCTCGGTCGGAAAATGCCGACCGTAGTACTCGATGAGCCGCTTCGGCGACAACAGCGCCCGATCCGCCGACGCTCCGCGCTGCGAGAAAATCCCCTGGACGTCGTCATCGATCCGATCCGACGAATCGGCCACCGACGTCGGCCTCACGCCCAGCGCCTCGGCGCGCTGGCGAAGCCGCCTTTGCTGGACCTCGATGCTCTGAAATAGCCGCACGGCGAGTCGATTGTCGCGGGTGACCCGGTCGTGGAGATGATCGGCGAAATTGCGCTCCGCCAGAGCCGCCGTGAGCCGAAGTCGGGCCGCAAAAAAGGAGCGAATCGACGGCCGTCCCTCAAATACTCCGTGGCGCGGCCCCTCGACGACATCGCGCACCGTCGACTCCAACTCGCCGATGGCATCCCGCACTTCGTTGACGGCCTCCCGAAGATGGCGCCGAAGCAGTACGAATACCGGCGCAAATAATAGCAGCCCGCCGACGACCCACCCCGCCGGGCCGAGCACCCATTCGATGGGACCTGTCGACTGGTGCAGATCGAAGGCGCGAGCCACACCGTGGGCCAGCGGCGCCCCCAGAACGGGCGCCATGATCGCCCAGAATAGCAATCCGATCTGAATCGGCGTTTCGTCGGGCTTGGCTTGTGCAGTGTCGACGACCCGTTGTCGCGCTCCACCGATGGGCGTCGGATCCGGCAGGTCGTGGTCGCCGCACAACTGCTGGGCGCGGCGCCGGTTCGACTCCGCACCGTCGAGGATCGAACGCGACCGCTCGTGTTGACGCCGAAATTCGGCGCGGGCGCTCTTGAGACCACCGCGGGCCGCCCTCTTTTCGATGAGGTGATCGGCCCGGTGGCGCTGGGCCTCCAGCGTATCGACCAGATACTGCGCGGAGTCGCGGCGCAACTGGTCGACCATGTCGTCCATGGCTCCCCGATTTCTCGACAAATCCCTCCAGGCGTCGTGAATTCGGTCGAAGAGGTAGTCCTCGAAATCGGCGTCCATGGCATCGACAATATCGCCGGAGACCGTCGATGTATCGACGATGATCCGGTCCTCGACTTCCCCGCCGAGTCGGCGGGCGGCGTCGGCCGTCAGATCGCGCAACTCCGCTTTCGACGGTTTCATCAACTCGTCGGGAGGCGGCGTGATCGCCTCGTCGTCGTCATCGGTGGCGTCGCCGAGTTCTTCGCTCCGCCCCGTCTCGCGAAGCCGCATCAGGGCCTCGCGGCCGAAGCGATTCGCCAGATACTCCCGAGCGCGTTCGGCGGGAAAGTCGATCTGGACGCAGGAAAAGGTCGAAAATAGGTCGTCCGTATCGAATCCAACCGCCGTCTCTCGAAGCCAGGCATCGCCGGTCAGATCATTGCGGGTCTGAAACGACAGGAAATCTCGGGTCTGACGAACTGCGTCGTCGATACCCAGCACCGAATTGTCGGTGACTCGACTGTTGATAAAAATCTGCGGGATGCATCGACGAGAGCCGGGCAAGGCCTCGACCCAGCGCCGCAGGTCGTGGACGGCACTCAAAATCGAGGCCTCTTCGACGCGATTGGCCTCCGGATAGTCGCCGCCGAAGGCATCGGCCGGATGGGGCGTCCAGCACATCGGGACGATCGATAACGGTCGATCAAAGCCCTCGCGGCTGGTGTCAAACAGCGGTCCGTAGGCCCGCATCAACTCCTGGTGAAGGGCCCGCAACACCGGTCGAAGACTGCGTCGAACAAAGGGCTCGCGCATATCGGCGACGACGTACACCGTCAGCCTCGGCGGCTTTCGCGTCGGACTCTGGCGATAGTCCTTGAGGTGCTCGAAGCTGATGAGATGGCGCGTCTCCTCGTTGACAATCCGGCGAAACGGCGTCAATCGCCCGCCCTCATCGAGCTCGGCGGGCTCCACCTCCAGTTCACGAAACAGGGGACGCCGCCCCAATTCCTCGCCGTCAAAATGCAGGCCCAGCTGCTGGAATCGATCCAATAGCGGGCGCTCGGGCATCGTCTCCGCCGATTCCGTATCGACCACGGCCTCTCGAAGACGGGCCGACGGGCGTTCCGGAAGCTCCGGACCATCGACCCAGCGGTCACTCCGCGATCGCGGTCGGGCCAAGACCTCATCATCTCTGTGCTCGACAATGGGCTCGACGACCAGCTCTCCGAGGATTTCGAGACATTGCTCGATGCTCTGATCGGCGCCGGCTCGCCGGCGGTTCGAGGAGTCATGGCCATCGGACTCCCGGCGCTCGTGGCACAGGTCGAGCCAGATCCGCAGCAGTCCCCGCTGAACCTGGCGTCCCAGCTTGTGGAGCGCCTGATCAAAGGAGCCGTCGTCGACCCCGCCGCTGGCGTCGTGGTCGAAAAAGCCGAGCCGGTACAGACTGGAATCGACGGGCGTAAACTCGATGGATTCCGAGTCGTCGAGCTCGTCGGTGACCCAGCCCGACGTCTCCCAGTCGACGCGCAAAAATCGCCGCGGCGAAAGCGGTGTCTCCAGATCGCCGCCGATCGGCCAGAACGAACGGGGCACGCACAGCGGTTCCAGGGCCGCATCGCCGCCGTCCATCGACGGCCGCCGAGAAAGCGGCGGGGGTACCAGACCGTCCAAAAACCCGCTTCGGTCGTCTTCGCTAAGCCACTGGTCGCGGGCCTCGACGACGGCGGCATGGCGGTCGTCGCCGTCGCAGCGCTTCGGAAGATGGGGTCTAATCCAGGGACTGGGATCGCAGCCGTTTAGCAGCGAACGACAGCGCCCGATGAGATGCAGTACAATACGCGGACTCTGGCCGTGGAACACCCGCTCGACGATGGGCGTCAAAAACAGGTCGACCTCCGGATCTTCGTTGGCCAACTGGTGGAGCTCTTCGACGGCCCGAAGCGGATCGCTGTCGAGGCTAATCCACTTAAAATACCGGCGCCGCCGCGTGTTGTGGCGATTGCCCTTTTCGACGACGCCGCCGTCCTGGGGCAGGGCGAATTGATAAGTACCGTGGCGGTAGCGCACCAGTCCCAGCGAGCGCACAATCGCCCAGTGGACGGCCAGTGTCGGTAGATCGTCTTCGCCGGCGGCCGTCGCAATCCGGGCCAGATCGCGATCGGGCTGACTCCAGGTCTCGTCGTCGACATCGGCGTCGGCTCGCACCGACAACAGGCGCAGGTTCTTCAGCGACGGATCATCGCCGGCGGCCGCCGACAGCGACCTCCAGTCGTCGCCGACGCGCTCGACGACGCCCAGGCCAAAGCGGCCGACGCCGACGACAATCGTCGGTTCCGGATACAGCGATGTCTCGTCGTTGGGATCGCTCATCGGGGGACTATACACCTTGCCAAAACGTCACAGGCCGTCGAATCGAAGCTCGGCGGGGCCATCGCATCGGCCCCGCTGCAACGAGTTCAACTGTCATCGTCGGCCGTCGCCGGTGTGGCTTCCACAGTCCGTCGCGAGGTGTCTTCGTCGACCGCCCCGTGGCGCAGATCATCGAGTGTGGACTGAAGCTCCTCCTCTCCCAGGGGCTTAAACAGCGATCGGAAGGTCGGCGGTACCGACGTCGACGACTCCGGGTCCTCGAGGGCCCGCCAGCTCTCCTGGAAGCGCCTCAGAATTTCGACACTCTGGCGAAGATTCTTGGTCGCCTCCTCCGGGTCGAGGCCGGCGGCGTTTTTCGATGAGTCGCCACCCAGGGTCAGTCGCTCGGTCTCGATGTTGCGAAGGTCATCGAGCAGCCCGTCGAGGGCCTCGCGAAGTCGCTGGTAGGCCTCGGTGAAGTCGCGAAGCTTGAGCTCCTGGACCGGCGACGGGTCGCTTCCGTACTGGGTGCGAAGTTCGTCGCGATTTTCTCGCCATTGAAACGGCAGGCGCACCACTTCATTGAGTACCGTGGGCGCCATGCCCTCGCGCACGGCCGCCAGAAGCTGGTGGTAGGGTCGAAATTTGACGCGCTCGTCGTCCAATACCTCTGGAAGGCGCTCGATGGCCTCCGCCAGCGATTCGCCTAGAGGCGTCAGATGACTGTCTTCGTCGTCGCCGACGCCGGCGGCCTGCATCACGCCTCCGGCATTGGGGTCGCGCAGCAAATACTCGCCGTCGCGAAGCACGATAAAGCCCTGGCTTGCCCCCGGTTGTTGAATCGTCCACAGCGCCGCAAAATTGACGATATGGGCTCGCATCTTTTGCTGGCGATGCTTCTCCTGGGCGGCATCCGGATCGAGGTCCGGAAGCGACTCCTCCCAATTTTTGTCGATGTGCAGCACCTTCGAGCGCTGCGACAGATTCTTAAACCGGTAGTAGTAATCCTTCATCTCGTCCATGCGCCCGAAGACGTACAGCGGGACGTTGAGCACGGCGCGATAAAAGATGATTTTCTGCGGGTCGTGCCATCCCTCCTTGACCCACTTGAGCCCGCCGAGGCTGGCGCCTTCGAGGGCCGATTCGATGGTGGTGTCTTTAAACGACTCGTCGATGGCCGCCAGAAATACGTGATTGGGCCGGACACCGCCGTGCTGGTCGCGCGACTCGTCGTAGCTGACCAGAAGGTCGGCCCGCTCGGTGACGACGCGCTCTACCTTGTCGCGCAGATAGTCCTGGTGGATGGGCTCCGAAAGATCGATTTTGTCTTCGCTGCGACGAGCGTTGTAGGTGGCGATAATATCGCGCAACTCGCCGTCGCCGCCGGATTGGAGCTGCTCGAGGTTGCTCATATACAGCGCCCGGTAGACGACCTCCATTTCCAGCGCTTCGGCGAGCGTCAGACCGGCTCGTCGAGCCTCTTCCTGAGATCGCGGATCGCCGCCAAGTCGCGTCTGCAGAACGTCGCTGGTGTAGTCTCGTAGCGAGTCGTACAACTCGGTCAACGTCGCCGTCGTCGAGCCCCCGCCGCGAAGCCCCAGCGTGCGCACCGCACCGCTGAGCTCTTCCTGGATGCGGGGATTGCTCATGCTGACTTCGTCGAGTTCGGCGATGCGGTCGCGGTAGAAAAAATCCCACATCCGCCGACCATTTTCGATTTGCAACGCCTCGGCATCGAGGACGTACTTGTTGCCCGTATCGCAGCCCTGATCGCGGAGTCGATCGAGTTGGCGCTGCTGTTCGCGGGCGAATTGCTCGAAGTTTTGATCGAGCGTGCGCATCACGCGCACCGTGTCGGCGAGCCGGTCGCGCAACTCGACGCGCATCTCGACAAATTCACTGCGGACTTCCAGCGCCGCCCGCTCGATGGCCTGATCCATGAGCTGGCGAATGACATCCGGCGCGTCGCGTTCGTCGACTTCGTCGTCATCCTCCAGATCGTGGAGCTCGAATCCGGCCGACGGCTCCGGATCGCGCATCTCTTCGCCCAGTTCCTCGCGCAGATTCAGCAGTGCGTAGCGCTGAGCGGCCAGGCCGGCCTCGCGGGAGTCGTCGGTCAAAAATTTCAGATCCAGCAGGTCTTCCATACCCGGATGGAAGATCCCGCGCCGGGTATAGCCCTCGTTGAGCTTGCGCAGCCCGCGACGTTTGAGGCGATTGAGCCAGTGGTTGGCGCGACCGATCCAGTCGCGCACGAGCTGGTCGTCTTCGATATAGACTTCGTTTTCCAGACTGTCGGCCGCCTGCTGAATCGCCTGCTCGGAGGCGCTCAACAATCCCGGCTTCTTTTCGGGGCGCGGACCACACAGGGCATCGAGCAGCAGTGCTCCGATCGAAAAATTCATGCCCCGGTCGGCCAACTGCTCCCGATCGCGATCGACGCGCTCCGGATCGTGGCTGTACTCGCCATTTTCGGCGGGGAATTCGCCGAGCCGATGGCCGTGGCGAAAAATCCCCATAAACCGGCCGGCCTCGTTGTCCTGATATTCGCACTGCGCCAGGAGCCGAACTCGTTTTCTGAACAGGCGATCGCGAAGCCGGTTTTCGATGCCCTCTTCTTTGGCCGTAAACTCCGACAGATGGACCTGCGGGGCGTCCTCGTCGTCGCGCTCTTTGACCTCGAAAAAGGGCTCCGGATGATTGCGGAGACTGCTGTAGACCGGCTCGCCGGGGATGGCGCCCAGGAAGCTCTGGCGCATCAGCGACAGCGAGGCCGCGCGACTGCAGTAGTCGACCAGTCCCTCGACGGGCACCTGCAACACCGCGGCGCCGAAGGAGCCGTAAAACGAGGTAAACCCGACGATGCCTTTGCCCTCGAAATCGTGGGGTACCAAAAAGCGCTGGTGCTGAGTGTAGTTGTCGTAGTCGCCGGCCTGCTCGGCAAATAGCGGCGAAAATAGCTGCAGATACAGCCCGTCGGCCGCCGCATTGATGGGGTCGGAGACCGTAAAACTCTCCGGCTTGTCGATGAGATACATAAACTCGAAGGGCCGCTCGCGGACCTTCTTTTTGGACTCATCGGAGGGATCGTAGTGAAATTCAATGCCGTCTTCGGGGTAAAACGTCGACTCCGGAGAGCCGAGTTTCATCAGATGCTCCACTTCCTTGAGCGCCGCATAACTGTTGGCGAAGGTGCCGTCTTTGTTGGCACCGGTCTTATCCTCAAAGACCGCCGGAAGCACGCAGACCCCGAGCATCTTGGGCTGACCGAGTGCTTCGGCCTGATCGCGAATCGTATAGGCCAGCGGAAGAAAACAGCCGGAGCCGGTGCCGCCGGCCACCGAGTAGCACATCACAATGCGGATCTCGGAGGTATCGAGGCGTCGATGGCCGTGCTCGTGGCTCTTGAGTTCTTCGAGGAGACGACGGAAACGGGGTACGATGTTGCCGTGCTTTTGCTGGTAGAACGAACCGAGCCGGGCCTCGATTCGAATCTGGCCGGCCCCGGCGGTATCGCCGGCGCGAAACCGATAGTCCTGGGGGACCCACTGCGTAAAGTACTTGTCGGCCTCCAGAAATAACTTACCGCTGGCCAGATTGGCGTACGATTCCTTTTCGAAGTCACTGATCAGAAAGGTCTCGTCGGCGATCTCTCGGTAGCCCTCGAGGTCGTTGATATTGGTATCGACGAGGGCAAATTTGACCAGATCTTCGTAGCGCTCGCCGTAATCGGTGCGCTGCTTGAGGTGGTTGGCCACCCGGGACACCATCTGACAGCCACACCCGCCGAGTCCGACAAATAGCGTCGGTGACACGGCACTGGGTCGGGTCAACATTTCGTCTACTACCAGCTTCTCATCGTCGGCCATCGTATCCCCTGGTCAATTTGCAGATCTCAACTCATTCAACCAACTGTGCTGTGCCACACCGGTGAACTGAGCGCGCAGGCCCCATATCGACATTGCGAATGACACTCTTCGGCCCGTGCTCGCCGCCAATTGGGACTGAACCGCTCCAACCCGCAGGGCGCACGCTATCATCGGTAGACGGCATCATCGTAGAAATCCCCCGGTTAGACAAGTTGCCTCTGCGGGCCGATGAAGCGCGCACATCGCGATCGCCGGATATTCCCTCCGGCCCATCGTTCCACGAAGGCCGGCGCAGCTTGCCGCATTTTGACGCAGTGCCTACACTTGAGGGGACGTCTGTACACTATCCGGCTCTACAACTTCCCCGTCATTCCCATGGTATTATTGCGTGTGATCGGCCTCCTACTGCTGGTCGGTCTTCTCGTATTCCCGTCGATGGCCACCGCCGACAGCGGTTCATTTGGCCCCTCGGTTCGCTCTCCCGATACCGGCGACGATGACCGCGCCCGTCAGGACGCCGCCCACCGCGGCGCCCGCCACGGCATCGACCAACTGCGGACGCTCGGACGACAGGCCGCACAACGCGGCGAGCACGACGCCGCAATCGACCACTACGAAGCTGTTCTTTCGAATCGATGGACGCCGCAGTCGATGGCGATTGCTATCGCCGTCGACAAGACCATCGTCGAGATCAAAGCCGGCCGCATCGACGACGCCATCGAGACCATCCATCGAGCCGACGTCGCCGCCCACGACGCCGAATCGATACCACTGTGGCGCACCGTACGCTATCTGCGCACCGCCCTGCTGGCCGCGACCGATGAGTTGTCGCGCGCACTCCAGTTCTTCGATTGCGACGCCCCCGAAGAACCGACGGCCCAACTGCTCTGTGATACCGGGGGAGATATCGAATTCGACGCCGACGCCTTTGTCGAAAAATTAACCACCATCGGCGTCTACTACCCAACCCCCACCGACGGGCGCGAGGCCTACGGCCCTCGCCTCGTGGCAGAGCCGCTCCTATTTGCGATCCACGCCAATGATACCTCGCCGCGCCGCCTGTTATTCGAGGACCCGTCGGCGACACTGAGCAATCGACTCCAGGAGTCTTTCGAGACGTTGCTCGAAATTTACGAATTGCGTGACGACCCGACGAGCCAGCTCAGGGTCCACCTCACACTGGCCGATCTACCGGTCGAAATCAGTCGCGCAACCACGCATCTCGAGCGCGCCGAACATCTGTACGGGCAGCTCGAAGACAGCGCCGTCGCCGATCAGGATATCGCCTTTAGCCGCGCCCACATCTGCCTGTGGTCGAACGCTCCCGACGATTGCAGCCCGGAAATCGAAGAAGCAATCCCCGATTCCGGAGCGCCGATCCCCCCGGAATATCGGGGCCGTCACGCCGCATTGTGCCGCCTCGAACTCGGCGCGTTGGCCCGGCCCTTTTGCAGCGACGCCGTCAGCTACTTCGAAGCACGCGACGACGCCGTTGCTGCGGGCTTTGTCTTGAGCAAACTCGCCGACCTTCCCGACGCCGAGACTCCACAGGTATTGGACCATCTGGAGCGACTCGACGAGATCGTCGAACACCGGGACTTCGACAACGCCCACTACAACTGGCGGATGGCGACACTGCGACACCGATGCGCGGCATCGACGACCCACGATATCGGCCGGGCTCCGGCCCGATGCCAACAGCTGGTCGACGCCTATCAGCAGATCCCGGAGAACGACTTCGATATGGCGCTTTCACAGGCATTGATCGACGACCTGGTTGTGCTCGCTGAATCGACGCGACAAAACGAGTTTTACGCCCGGGCCCTGGGGACGCTGGATCTGGCAGCGACGCTGGCGCTGGCCGGCGACGAACCGCACTGGGAGGCCTATGTCGACGCTCTCGAGCGAAGCGGTGATATCCACGTCGACGACCGCGACGCTCCCATGGCGGCGGCATCGATATTTCGCGCCGGGTTGCGAAATACGAAAGATAGAGACGACATCGACCATCGACTGGCCACCGATCTGCAGTACCGATACCTCGAAGCATTGAACGCCGCCGAAGAATGGCCGCTTCTGAGCCGTGAATCCTCGCGCCTACACACCGATTCCATTCGCCGCGCCCACCGGCAACGCGCCTCCGAGGCGGCGCTCTTCAATGCTCTGGCCAATATCGAATTGGGCGACCACCACGACGCCTGCTCCAGTGTCGCCTCGGCTGGCGAACTCGAATTCGAGGAGGCCCGCCGAGGTGTGCGACAACAGGTCATCGATCGCTTCGATGACACCGAATTGGATCTGGAACGCTGCCGTAGCGCCCGAGACTCGATTTGATTGTGGGCTCAGCTTGCTGCACCGTATTATATGAACTGCTGCGTGGCGTCTCCATCTGGTGGGGGCGCTGTCACTGAATGCAACTGATTCGGGAGCCCGACTCCAATGCGATTGTCCTGTCTCGCCGCACTCTCCGCCTCACTACTCATCGTCCTATTCGCCGCTCCCGTGGCCGCTGATTCCGCCGTCGACGACCACCTCAACGACGCCCGTTCACTCTACGAGGCGGGCCACTGGGACGACGCCCAGTCGGCCTTTGAGACAGCCTACGAGGACGCGGAAGACCGAACGCGCATCAAGGCCGCGGCGGCCCTCGAATGGGGTACGCTGTTGTGGGAGCGCGGCGCCTATGCGCAGGCCAAGGAATTGGTCGAGGAATCGCTGGCTCTGGCCCGCGATTTGGAGCTCGACGAAGCCACCGGCGAATTGCTGGTCACCCTCGGTCATATCGAGGCCAGTATGGGCAACCTTTCGTCGGCCCTGGCGAACCTGGAGACCTGCATTCAGCTGACCTCCGACATCGGCGACGACGTCCACCGGGCTCTGTGTCGACTCAACCGTCGCAATGTCCTGGAGCTCACCGGTCAAGATCCCGGAAGCCAACAGGAATTCGACGCCGACGTCGAGACCCTCGGCAACGCCGAAAGCGCTCGATCGACGGGCGCCTCACTCATCAAGACCGCCGGGTTGTACCGCGACAACGGCGATTTCGACGAAGCCGAACAACTGCTAAATCAGGCCCAGCAGATCTATCGCGACCTCGGCAGCGTCCCCGGTCAGGCCCGCAATCGACTGCGTCAGGCTCAGCTCGAACACCAGCGCGAGGACTTCGAGGCCGGCCGACAGCTCCGCTCGGGACTACTCGAGCAATTCCAGGAGATGGGCAATCAGCCCATGGTCATTCACACCCTGGCGCTGGAGGCAGAGGATGCCATCCAGCAGGGCGAATTGCGCCAGGGCATCTCCCATTACCGACGCGCCCTGTCGGAAGCCGACGACATCGGAAACCCGCAACTGACCGGCCGCACCCACCTGGCGCTTTGCGAACTCAACTTCTCGGAATCTGCCGAACACTGCGGAGAGGCAACCGAACTCTTTGAATCGACGGGCATGAGCTTTCTCGAGATTCGCGCTCGCTCGGCCTGGGGCCGCACCCTCCAGAATCGCGGCGATTACGAAGAGGCCCGAAGTCGCTACCACACCGCCATCGAACAACTGGAAGACGCCGTCGACACCTCCGAGGGCCCCTACGCCCGAACCCGGGGATATCTGTACGCCAACCTGTGCCAGACCAACGCCGAGTTGGGCACCACCGGCGGCTTCCGAAATTGCGCCCGCGCCGTCGATATCCTCGACAGCATCGATACCTCCGACTCCGATCGCCCCGATCTACGGGCTGCCACCTACCACGCCACAGGCCGAACGGCCCTCAATGCCGACCGCCACGACGACGCCATCGAACATCTGCAGCGCGCCGCTGAGCGCTATCAACAACTCGACCATCCCCAACACCAGGTACTGGCCGCCGACATCCTCCTGCGACTCGGCGCCGTCCAACAACAACTGGGCGCCCATCGCAGCGATGCCCCGTCGACCTTCCAACGTGGCCTCGAGCTGAGTCGTGATTTCGACTACGACGAACTCGATGACGCCATCGACGTCCATACCTCGCTGATGACTCAACTCTCCCAATTCCATCTCCAGGAAGAACACTGGGACGACGCCATCGAACACCTGGAGTCCCTGATCGAATTCGCCGAAGAGGTCGACGACCCGGGCAACGCCGCCTGGGCCTACAGCGGCTTGGCCAATGCCTACCTGAAGACCGACCGTCGCGACGACGCCATCGAAGCGCTTCGATCCGGCCACGCACTGGCCCAGGAGGCCGGCGACGACGATCTTGTCGAAACCTTTGAAAACAACCTCGACGAAATGGGTCAATAAAACAGCTAAGGCCGCGTCCTCTTCCGCGACGGGTGCCTCGCGTTCTCGGACTGCTGGCACTCTCATCGAGTCATAGCGTCGAGAGCGAATCTGGCGGCCCGT
>CAYUPT010000058.1:0-12142 GCA_964446725.1 uncultured Bradymonadales bacterium
GTGAAATTCCGTGGGGAATTCGGCGGCGCGCTTGAGCATCCGTCGCAGCAGTCCTTTGCCCAACACGAAGGTGCCGATGACACAGACACCATTGGGCTCCAAGACGCGCGCGAAGTTTCGCAGTCCCTCGTCGATGTCGTTCATCATATGCAGGGTGCCGGCGCAGTGGACCCGGTTGTAGGCGCCGCGGCGCACCGGAATGCGGGTGCCGTCGCCGCGCAACAAAAAGACCTTGTCTTCCAGGTTTTCCTGGCGAATGTTGCGGCGCGCATTCTCGAGCATCGGCCACGACAGATCCATGCCGACGACCAGCGGTAGGTCGGGGGCCGTCGCCGGCGTTTCGGCAAGGCCGATGCGCTGGGCGAGGTAGCGGGTGAAATTCCCGGTGCCACAGCCGACGTCGAGGAGGCGAATTTCGTCGCCGAAGTCCAGAAAGTCAGCGGCCAGCCGGTACTCCTCGCGCATCGAGCGCTTACTGACGACGCTCGTCAATTTCGGGCGCAGAAATTCCTCGTAAAATCGGGTATACGTCC
Organism: uncultured Bradymonadales bacterium; assembly: GCA_964446725.1. Classification (GTDB taxonomy): domain Bacteria; phylum Myxococcota_A; class Bradymonadia; order Bradymonadales; family Bradymonadaceae; genus SLJM01. The sequence continues at coordinate 534 of CAYUPT010000058.1, forward strand.
GGCTCTCCATGACCTTCTGGGTCAGCGAGCGATTCGGCGGCGCCGGAGGCGCCAGATCGGCGATGCCGTTCTGGAGGTTGAATTGACGCTGGCAGGCATTGCAGGTCAGCGTCGTGGAGCCCATATCGAAGCTCTCGTTGCCGCAGGCCGGACAGCGCAGGGTGTCGACGAACCTCTGGCGAAGCGTGCGATCGGCGGCCGTTTCGGCACCGCGAGAGCGCACCTTGGCGGTCGTGGTTTCCCGGGTGGCACCGCCGGAGCCACCAGTGGAGCCGGTGGTCGCCGATGGCTGCGACGAGGGGCGAGCGGCGGCGGGCTGGCGCGGTCCCCGCCCGTTGGTGCGCGGCGGGATGTCGGCTTCCGCTTCGCCGGTCTCGTCGTCTGTGGTCTCGTCGCCGCCGGCGGTCTCGTCTTGGGCCTCGTCGGTGTCCTCGACGTCGGCCTCTTCGTCGCCGGTGTCCTCTTCGCCGGTGTCCTCTTCGCCGGCCTCTTTGTCATCGGCCTCCTTGTCGTCGGCCTCGGCCTGCTCGGTAGTTTCGCCGTCGTCATCGCCGGCGTCGGTGTCGGCGATACGCCGCGCCGAACTGAGAATGGTCTTGGCCTTCTTCGAGCCCACTCCCTTGAGTTCGGTCAGCTTGTCGTCGTCGCCGAGTTCGACGATTTCGGCGATGGTGCGCACGCCGTGGTCGTCGTAGAGAGCTTCGGCCAATTTTGGCCCGACGTAGCGCACACGCTCGAGTTCCTGGAGTACCTTCTCTCTGCTCTTGGGCATCGAATCCATCCGTAGTTAGACAAAAATCAAAACGCTGTCGGTGGTCATCTCGATGACCGGCCGACACATCGGTAGTAAGTGTACGGGCGTAAAGCATAGCCCCGAATCTCCATTAGACAAGCCCTTGACGCATTGCGTCAACAAAAACGGTCCCGAATACCGCCTGTGATGGGGGCGGCGGAAGACTTCGATCCCGCGTGCCCGCCCTCGGCAGTGTCGCCGTGAAATGCCTCACCGCCCGGCGTCGACCAGCGGACGAAGGTGGTCGTCGATAATTTGCTGGCAGTCCTCGGGCGTCACGGCCCGATACCACTGATCTTCGGGATAGATGACGACCGTGGCGCCGTCGGCGGTACACCACCCCAGGCAGTCGGTTTTCGTCAGCCAGATCGCGGTACTGAGGTTGTGGCGCTGAATCCATTGCTGGAGTCGCTGGTAGACGACTTCGGCGCGTTTGTCGTCGCCGCAGCACGGAAGCTGGGAGTCGGTGCGTTGATTGATGCATACCAGCACGTGGGCCAGACATTGGGAGGTGTCGACGGAGCGCATCCGGAAAGCCGTGGTACGGGGAAGCGTTAGTTCAATGGGCGGGTGGCGGCGGCGACGCGGTCGCGATCGCCGTAGTCCTGCAGGATTTCGACGTCGTCGAAGTCGCTGTCGTCGAGCAATCTGCGGACATCGTCGCCCTGCTGATAGCCGATCTCAAAGAGCAGGTCACCGCCTTCGGCGAGCGCGCCGTAGGCGGCCGGGATAAGTCGGCGGATGACGTCCAGGCCGTCGTCGCCGGCAAAGAGGGCGTCCACCGGTTCGAAGTCGCGCACTTCGGGCTGGAGCTCGTCGCGGCAGGTCTCCTCGACGTAGGGCGGGTTGCTGACGATGTAGTCCAGCGCACGCCAATCGTCGTCGAGGGCGTCGACCAGATCGCCTTCAAAACAGGTGATCCGGTCTTCCAGGTCGTGTCGTTTGATGTTGTGGGCGGCCACATCCAGGGCGTCGCTGTCGGCGTCGGTGGCCGCGATCTGCAGGCGCGGTCGCTCGGTGGCAATCGCGATGGCAATGGCGCCGCTTCCGGTGCCGATGTCGACCAGGCGGCCGTCGTCGTCTTCGTCGATGCGATCCAGGGCGGCGCGCACCAGTGTTTCGGTGTCCGGGCGGGGAATCAATACCCGGTTGTCGACGCTTATCTCGAGGCTCCAAAACTCGCGGCTTCCCGTGATGTAGGCCGCCGGCTCACCTTCGGCCCGGCGCTCGACAAGGGTCCGGTAGGCCTCCAGTTCATCGTCTCTCATGAGCCGATCGAAGTGAGCGTATAATCGGACCCGCTCCATGCCCAGTACGTGCGACAACAGCATCTCGGCATTGATACGAGGCGATGCCATGTCGTGGGTGTCGAAGTAGCCGGTGGTCCAGCGCAGTATTTTCAAGACCGTCCAGGGAGGTCCCGGTGGTTGGTCGTCGCTCATGATGGCCGTGCCCGGAAGTCGGTGACAATTTGAGGGTACCACGGCCACGGTGGCAGGCTCTCCCGGCGGCGTCAATGGCCACAGCGGTTGCCGAATACCGGATGGGCTCATTACAGTCGGCGCTGCTTCGATGTCGACTCCAGCCAAGCGTCACCCATGAAATACGATACGCCGATTCAACGCGACTCCGAGTTCCGATTTGCCGCCCGGGCGACCACCGTCGGCTATGTGGGATTGGCGGCATTACTGGCGCTTTTTGCGGCCTCTCTGCTGTGGCATTGGTCCGACCAGTGGGAGGTGTTGGTGGCTCCCTGGACGGGCACCTGGAGAGTCCACGAAGCGGTGGGCTACGCGGTGTTGGTGGCCATGCTCGGCGGCTTTTTTGCCATTGCCGGCGGCCTCGTCGGCGACCGCGGCCGGCGCTACGAGATCGGCGTCGATACCGACCGTCGGCAGGTGCGCGTCGAGGAGTGGTGGCGGAAATTGACCATCGATTTCGAGTTGCCCCTTTCGTTTGTCCAGTCCTTTGAGGTCCATCGCTGCGTCGGAGATGACGCGCTCTGGCAGTTGGGGGCTCTGTGGCGCAACGGCTCCTACTGGCAGCTTTGTCAAAGCCGGGATGCCCAACAACTGCGCAGTATCGCCGAGGCACTGAATCGAGACCTCGACGATGAGGACGGTGACCGTCGGTCTCTGGACTGGGAGCGGGAGCGAATCGAGGTCGACGAAGACGATGACGGGCTGCGATTGCAGTGGGCGTCGCCGCTCCAGCCTCTGTCTCGAGGGCTGATGCTGGTGGCCACGGCGATCCTGTCGTTGGCCCCCGTACTTCCCGTGCTTCTGGTCTCGCAGGCCCGTCCGGTGGGGCTGGCGGCGGCCACCGCCGTCGGCGGCCTCTGTGTGGGGGCCACCATCGCCGGGGCGACGAGAGGCGTGTACCGATGGCTGTGGGCCGGCGGCTGGCTCGCCGTCTCCATTGTCGCCATCGTCGTATTCGAGGGCCACTGGTTGCTCGTCGCATTGGCGACGGTGGGCCTCGGAGTTCTGGGCACCAGCGCCGTGGCACTGGCTCGAGGCTTCGGTAAGCCGGAGTCCCATTCGCTTCGTATCGACGACGCCGGCCGCTTCTACGAAGACGGCGAATTGGTGGAATCCGACGGCCAGGTCGCCCTCGCCGGGCAATTCGATGCGGCGGTGGTCAATATCACGGGGCGGAGGCCGCCGGAGTTGTTATTGCTCGATGAAGAGCAGATCGACGATAATCGACGGCTTCATCTGGGGCTGGAAGACGATCCGGACGCCGGCCACCGAGAACCGGTGGAATTGGAGCTAAAGGGGCTAAGCCCATTTGAGCGTGTCGGCGTATCGCTGCTGGTCGACGAGCATCTGGCGGCCCGACCGGCCGGCGACAACGCGTAATATCTCCGACTACTGGGCCGGCGTCGCGGAATCCACGGACGCCGACGGCGGCAGCGCCAGATCGCCGAATTTCATGGCCACCGATTCGTGGAGGTCGTCGTAAAAAAACTGGAACCCGGCCTCTTCCAGCCGCTCGGGCACCACGCGCTGGCTCGCCAGATCGGTCTCGTCGGCGGCACCGGGACCGGTCAGCCATTCGACGGCGCGCCGCGGCACGGGAACGATATTGGGCCGATTTAAGACCTCGCCGACGACGTCGATGAGATGTCGATTTTCGACGGGTACCGGCGCTGTGAGGTTGAAGGGGCCGTCCAACTCGTCGTCCATCAGCAGGAAGTGAATTGCTCCCAGGACATCGTCGATGTCGATCCAGCTGACGAATTGGCCGCCAGGGCCGAAGTGGTGAGCCATTGCGAAGCGCACGGCCTTGACCATGCGCTCCAGCGTGCCGCCGCGGGGCGTCAATACGGCGCCGATGCGCATATTGACGGTGCGGATGCCGGTGTCCGACGCCGCCGACGTCGCCGCCTCCCAGTCGCGGGCCACCGCCGATAAAAAGCCGTCGCCGGGGCCGTCGTTTTCGCTGCAGATGTCGTCGCCGGTGTCGCCGTAGTAGCCGACGGACGACGCCGCCAGAAGTGCATCCGGCGGATCGTCGAGTCCCGCCAGAGCGTCGGCGAGCAGGGCGGTGCCGTCGACGCGGCTGTCTCGGATGCGCCGTCGCGCATCGTCGGTCCAGGGCTGGACGACGCCCTCGCCGGCCAGATGGATGACGGCGTCGACGCCCTCCAGGCCGTCGGCGTCGATGCGCCCGCTTTGGGGCGACCAGTACACGGAGCTATCGTCGAGTTGATCGAAATTTCGCACCAGGCGGGTCACGTCGTGGCCGCCGGTGCTCAAAAATGCACAGAGGGCGGAGCCGATCAGGCCGTGAGAGCCGGTGACGGCAATCGACAGCGGCCTCGTCGAGTCGGCGTGGCGCTGCAGATCGTCGATGGTCCGGCGGTGGCGAAAGGCAAACATCCGCTCCAGTGTGTCGCGGGCCGGAATCGACCCGAATAGGGCGCCCAGCGGTCCGAAGGGAAGCCGGTAGTCGACGTGGTCGACGAGGCGGGAGGTGCTGTCGTCGATGGCCTCAAAACGGTGGGTGTGGACCCAGCGCTTGAAGGGACCTCGGATCTGCTCGTCGGCAAATTGCTCGCCCTCGATATGGTCGCGATGACGGGCCTCCCAGCGAAGCGTCAGCGGCCCCTGATCGATCTTCATCAGCAATCGGGCGCCGTCTTCAATGCCGCCCTGTTGTTCCAGAACTTCGATCTGTTGCCAGGGAGGCGCCAGTCGTTGAAATGCACCGGGGCGGGCGTGCCAGTCGTAGAGAGTGCGGGCGTCGACGGGGAGCTGTGAGGTCTGCTCGAAGGTCGGCATACGTGAGGTGGGTGGAGTCTCAATTGGCGTGGTCGGGGGCGAAGCGCTCGATGTAGGCGTCGGTGCTGAATTTTCGGTGCGTGCTGTCGATGGTCATATAGCGAATTTTGCCGAAGACCTCGCGTTCCGGCCCCCAGGCGCGGTCGAAGCGGCCCAGGACCCAGAAGATGCCGTTGTAGGAGTTGGGATCGCGGCCGTCGAGGGCGTATTTGTTGTTGAGTTCGATCATGATGTCGAGTGCCGCCCGAGGCGACGGACTCCAGTGCAGAATCTTTTTGCCCCACAGCATGCGGATGTAGTTGTGCATGGTGCCCGTTTCCACGAGCTGCATCTGGGCGGCGTTCCACAACTCGTCGTGGGTCGTTGCCGCCTCGAACTCCCGGAGGCTGTAGACGTGAGGTCGCGGGTCGTCGGCGTGTTCGCCCAGTGTCTCGCGGGCCCACTCCGGGAGGGTATCGTAATCGTCGTAGCCGTCGGGATCGAGGGCGCAGCGATTAAAACCGACCTCTCGCCAGCTGATGAATTCGTCGGCAAAGGACTCGGCGCCGTCGCTCATCGACCAGAAGCCCTCGCTTTTGCCGATGCGATCGTCGTCGACATCGCCGGGGATCCAGTCCTCGCGTTCTCGAAGCTCATCGAAGACGCGATGAGAGCTGATATGACCGAAGTGAAAGTAGGGCGATAGATTGCTGGAGGTCTGCTCCGTCAACTCGTTGCGCCGCTCGTGGTAGTCGTCGAGGCCGTTGTCGAAAAACTGCTGGAGCCGCGAGCGGGCGGCGGCGAGTCCGCCGGGAAATTCCGGATTGGCCTCGATGCCGTGGTCGATGGGAAGTGATTGCAGGTCGCGACCGTCGGTGTCGAGCCAGTCGTCGCCGGCCTCCGGCCAGCGCTGCGCAATGTGATCGGGGATATCGATGGGCGACGGAAGTTCGGCGTCATCGATCGGATCGCGAGCCGGCCACTGCAGATCGTCGTCGGCGATACGGTGGTGCAGATAGCGGCGAAAATCCCAGGCGCGCTTAAAGAGTTTGTCCGGCGCTCGCATCGGCACCAGGCCGTTGGAGTCGACGGCTTCCATGCGGACGTCGACCACATCGGCAGCGGCGTCGAGCATGCGCGGTAGAAAAAAGCAGGGAAAGTCGTCGGTGACGACGGCGCAGGCATCACCGGCCAGGGCGTTGAGAAGTCCGGAGCCCGAGTCGTCTGAGGTCTCCACGAAGGGATAGTAGCGCACCGGGCGCTCGTCGAAGGTCCGGCGATTGTGGGCCATGCCGTCGATGACGAAGTTGTGGAATCGATCGCAGGCCCAGCGGTAGCCGTGGCGAAGGGCCTCCAAAATCACGAGGGGCCGGTCGAGTTCGGCGGCCGTCTCGCAGGCGCGCTGGAGCGCGAAATTGTAGGTCGGCCGGCGGTGGGCGACCATCCAGTACAGCACGAAGTCGCCGTCGGCATCGACATCGGCATCGAGCAGTGGGCGGATACGAATTGAGGGGACGGGCATCGATATTCCACAGTCGAGAAGAGCGGATCACCGGCGGTCCGAAGATGGGGCGTCTGCACCAGATATCAACCAATCGGTGGCCGGCGAACGGACCGGAAATGAGATGGAGCGGCGCTGAGGCGGCAAATGCGTCGCGAAGTCAAAAACTCAATTGGTCTCTCGTTTCGCCGACGCTGCCGGAGGCGCCCGATGGTCCGTCGGCGCTTATACAATCGGTGGGGCCTTCGCCGCCATCGCCGCCGGAGCCGGGCTCGCCGGGGTCGAATACCGGGTCGCCGTCGAATTCCGAGAAGGTGCCGACCATTGCGATGCCGACAAGGGAGCCTCCGTGGCCTCCCTCGCCGCCTCCACCGGCGCCCCCGCCGCCGCCTTCACCGCCGTGTCCGCCGGCGCCAAGCGAGCCGGAGCCACTGCCGCCGCTGGCACCGACGGCGCCACCGCCGCCGCAACGCCCGTCGCCGCCATGGCCGCCGTCACCGGCTTGTCCGCCGAAAATCTCGACGGCGTCGATGATGAGTTGAGCGTCGATGAGTACAATGCCAAATACCGAGCCGCCAGCATCGGCTGCGCGACCGAAGTCGCCGCCGCATCCGCCGGAACCTCCCCCGCCGCCGGTGCCGCCGTTTTGTTGGCCGTCGCCGGGCAATTCACTCGAACCGCCGGCACCTCCGCCGGCACCACCCGATCCCGGTTCTCCGGGTTCGCCATCGACGGAGACCGGGGCGCTCCAGTGGCCGGCGGAGTCCAGCGCTTCGGGCGTCGGGTCACCGGTGCCGGCGTCGAACGACGAGGCGGGAGCGCCGGTATTGCCCGGAAAGCCGTCGTCGCCTTCGCCGGTGTTTGTGGACTGGCCTCCGAATACATTGTGCCCGCCGAATCCCCCGATTCCGCCGGCAATGGAGTTGGGGGCGTCTTCGCCATTGGCGCCGTCTTCGCCGTTGTCTTTGGAATCGCTTCCGTAGGCCTGGGTCGTGGCGCCGCCGTCGCCGCCTGCGCCGGGGGCTTCATCGGTCGGACAATCGGGCGCCGGGCCGCCGTTGCCGCCGTCGTTGGTGTCGTATATCGGGGTCGTGTCGGCATCGACGCCGGGCTCGCCCGGATTGCCGTCGACGGGATCGGCACCATCGTCGCCGTCGTCGCCATCGGCGCCGTCGCCGAGCTCGATGGAGACGTCGTCAAAGAGCAATTCGCCGTCGTCGACGCCGTGGATGCGCACTGTGGCGACAGCGGGGCTCTCCTCGCTGGCATCAGGGGGCAAAATGTCGACGCCCTGAATATTTTGTACGTCGCCGGAATTGTCGCCGCTGCGGTCGATTAACAACGTGGTGGCGATGCCGGCGTCGGTGGTGCCGGCGTCTTCGATGGTCGACCACTCATCGCCATCTGCCCAGCCATCGGAGGGGGCGAGTCCGCCGATGATATCGACACCGAAGTCGATGGTCCGGCCGCTTTCGTAGCTTCCGGTGGCGAGCCGAATCGTCGACAGATCCATCTCATCGGCCTTGTCGACGGCGGCATCCAGGGAGCGAAGTGGGTCATTCGGCGTACCCGGGGCGCTGTCGTCGCCGTTGGGACTGACGTAGAGCGAGTCGTCATCGATATTGTCACAGCTATCGGCTTCGGTCTCGCAGCCGTCGACGCGGTCCAGGCAGTTCAAATAGCCGTCGTCGCATTCGTAGACGCACCGGCCGGTGTCGGAGTCGTAGCTGCCGATGGCATTGACGCCGTCGTCGCAGTCACCGGGGCAGTCTTCGGCCTCTGTTTCGCAGCCGTCGACGTCGTCGTCGCAGTCCGAAAATCCCTCTTTGCACGCATAGGTGCACTGGCCGTCGACGACGTCAGAGACCTCGTTGTCCGCCGGATGACATTCGACCTCGTTGTCGTTATCCGGCTCGTCGTTGTCCGGCTCGTCGTTGTCGTTTTCCGACCGGTCATTGTCGTTATCTTCGAAGGGTTCCTGGGCGCAGACAAATTGACCGTCCGGTCGCTCCAGACAGTCGAAGCCAGAGGCGCAATCGCCTTCGTCGTCGCAGGCAAATAGGACGTCGTCGGTGTCGAATTCCTGTCCGCAGCCGAATGCCAGGGCGGCGCTCAGTAATGCGGTGACCAGGACAAAGTGTGTCGAATTGAATGGCTTGAGCATCGAATTATTCCAAAGCGTATACAAATCGTAATGGGGCGATGAAGTGTTGGTGGAGGACGTTAAAACCGCATCGTCCAGCCCAACTCGACGGAGCGGGTGCCGACGTTGAAATCGAAGGACGCGCTCTGTTCGGGCTCTGGCGCCGTCGCCCACAGATAGGTGCCGACGGCGGCTGCCGAGACGCCGACAATTCCGGTGATCAATCCCGCCGTATCGAGTCGATTGGCCCGGGTTTCGATGGATCTGACTTCGGACTGCGTAATGGCGTCGGTGACGCCCTCCGATGACTCGGCGATCCGCGATTCGGCATCGCTTCGCTGCGAGCGGGCCACCAGGTGCATACCCAGACCGGCGGCGGCGACGGTGGCGCCACCGGCGGCGCTGATCAAGCCGAAGGTGCCCTGATTGTCGAGGCCTTCGTCGTAGTGCAATTCGATGTGGTCGACGTCGTCGACGTCCCCGGCATCCGCTTCCGCATCGCCATCGGGCTCCGTCTCCTCGATATCGGCCTGGTGGTCGGGCTCACAGCTTTCGTCGACGTCTCGAAGATAGTCTTCGGCGGCGGCTTCGATGCGCTCCGGCGGCGGATTTTCGATGGCCGGCAGTTCGGAGACCATCTCCAGCTTTTCGCGGGCCCGATCGCACTGGCCGAGGGCGTGGTAGGCGCGGCCTAAATTCAGTGCCAGGATATTGACTTCGCCCAGTCGAAAGGCCTCGTTCAGAAGTGCCACGGCGCGAGCCGGTTCCTGCTCGACCAGCGCCTCGACGCCGCGCTCGTTGAGTTCGAGCTGTTCTGAGGTCGGCTCGTAGACGTCGGGGTCTTCCGCAGGAGTCAGGGCCACGGCCGTCAGCGGCGTGGCCACCGCGCAGACAACCCACATCAGGGCGACCGCCAATTGATGGGTTGGTACAAATTGCGACATCGATAACCTGCCGGGGATGTGTCCATTTGTGTCGAAACCGCCGCAAGCCTAGAGCGATGTGGTCCCATAATCAACGCGTACTGCCGTGAGAAGCTGGTCGCTGCACCGGTAGCCCGGCGAAATCCCTTCGCCAGTAGCGATGAGTTTACGCCGGTGGAGTCCTTGCTCAATATCGACGGGGCTGTGTAGTATTCGACGGCGCACTGTCGGTACCGAATTCACGTGATCACTCCGGCGACACCGCCGGCGTACGCTTTGGCTGTCTGACTATGGAATTGCAAGAATCGATTATGGGGCTCGAGATCGGCAGTCGCATCCACGACCGCTACGAGATCCGCGATCTGCTGGGCCAGGGCGGGTTTGCGGCGGTATTTCGGGCTCACGACACTCAGATCGAGCGCGACGTCGCCATCAAAGTCCTCCACATCGCCTCCCTGGTCTCTCAGGGCAACGATCGGGACGTCATGCTCACCCGCTTTAAACGCGAGGCCAAACTGGCGGCGCGCATCACCCATCCCTGCGTGGTCCAGATCTTCGATTACGGCGTGCTCGAAGAGGAGGACAATCCATTTATCATCATGGAGATCCTCGACGGCCACGATATGGACGAGGAAATCAGTCAGCGGGGCGGATTGGATGCACAGCGCGTCCTGCCGCTCTTTGTCGATTGTCTCGAGGCCCTCGGCGACGCCCACGAACGCGGCATCGTCCACAAAGATCTAAAGCCGTCGAATCTCTTTTTGACCGATCCCGGAACGCGCCGCGAGATGCTCAAACTCGTCGATTTCGGCATCGCTCATCCCGGCGACAGCAACCGGGAGCGACTGACGCGCACCGGGTTTATGCTCGGCACATTCGAGTATATGGCCCCGGAGTACATCGAAGATCAGATCATCAGCCCCGCCATCGACGTCTACCAGATGGGATTGATTCTCATCGAGATGTTGACCGGCCGGGCCGCTGTCCAGGCGACCAATCCCTGGAAGTGCTCGATGAAACACGTCCGTCGAGAATGGGAAGTGCCGAAACCCTTACTGCAGTCGCCGCTGGGGGCCGTCGTCGACCGGGCTACGGCGCGCGAGCCGGATCAGCGCTTTGAGACCGCTGCCGAATTTGCCGCCGAATTGGCGGGCATCGACGCCGAAACAGTGCCCGACCTGAGTGGCTCGGTGCAGTGGTGCAAGATGACGACGCCCAATATCGAAATGTCGGCCCCCGACGAGTCGACGCGGGCGATCATCGAGGATGTGGAGGCTGCAAAGGCCGGCGCGTCGGCCACATCGGAGGCTTCGGCACAATCGGGACGGCAGACGCCGGCACCGACGGGCGACAGCAAACTCGACAGTCCACCGTCGACGGCGGCCGAACGCGACGACCACAGGGGGACGACCGAGGAGGTATCGTCGAAGAAGCGATCGCCGATCTGGATAGCAGCGCTCTTTGGGCTCAGCGTGGTCGCCGTCGCCATCGCCGGGCTCGTGGCCTATCAGACCTCGGCCGGCGACCGGGAGTCCGGGCCGTCGGCCGACGAACACCAGCAGTTGGCCGGTGACGAATTGGCTGCCGATCGCGGCGATGACGGCCCGGGAGATGGCGATGAACGCCGTGTCGTCGACGACGAACCCGCCGGGCCACAAGATGACGATGAGCCAGCAGACGACGAGCCCGTCGAGATCTCGATCGAGACCATTCCGGCGCAGGCTACATTGGCCGTCGACGGCGAGATCTACGAGGGCGAAACGACGCGATTTGCCTTCGAAGGCGAAAATGCGGAGCCCATCGATGTTGTGGTCGACCACGACGACTTCGAATCCGAAGTCTTGACGGTCGGCCCCGGCGATGGACCGGTTGTTACCGCCGAGTTGGATGAGCCACTCGACGTTCAGGCGCCTTCGCCGACACCCGAGCCGCAGCCGGAGCCGGAACCCCAACAAGACGCCGACGAGCCGGCGTCGGAGACCGC
>CAYUPT010000059.1:0-12139 GCA_964446725.1 uncultured Bradymonadales bacterium
GGTAGTGGTGCAGATCCATGACCAGGCGCCGGACCTGATCGCCGATAAAGGTCCCCAGAAAACCGGCAAAGGACACCGAGCAAACGACCACCACCAGCGCCGCCAGTCCCCGCGGCATATGGACCTGCGTGGCCGGAATCCGAAGCTTCATCAAGAGGTTGACGAAGGGAGTCAGCACGTAGGACAAAAAGAAGGCCAAAACGATGGGAATCAATATCGGTTTGGCGAAGTGCAGGATGCCGACGATGGCGGCAATGGCGATAATCACCAGAGAAACGCGCACAATGCGCAGATTATCGATACATTCGCCGATGGTGTCGACGATGCTGTGATCGGTGGTATCCGTTGGTTCGCCGTCTGATTGCGGCGATGCGTCCGGTGTTGAGGATTGGCTGTCGCCAGTGGGTTCGTTGGCCATTTAGTGTCGGGAGGTTACGTCGTCCAGAACAGCCGAATTGAGCCCGGATGTCGATTCCGGGATGCCATCGTAAGCGGTGTTGGATTCAATGGGAAGCAGCGATGGATAATTTTCCAGATCTATGGTTACGTTGCCGATCCCAAGTCCACAAACTCGAGTATTGAGAGCGCAGCGACAAGCCATGAGTACTTACGAGATCAGCGATTACGTCGCACAGGCGCGCCGCGATCCGAGCACCGAGAATCTGGAGGCGCTGTGGCAGGCGGTCTTTGTGCGCCGCGCCTGGTATTTTTTGCCCTCTCGCCGGGACGAGGGGCCGGCATTTCCGACGGCAACCGAAATCGATGGTCAGCCCTGGCTGCTGGCCTTTACCGGGGCTCGCCGTCTCAAGGCCTTTGCCCGAGACGCCGGGCGGGTCAATGAGGACGGTTCGGTGCCCACACTGGCCCTGGACCCCGGCGAATCGATGCAAAAAATTCTGGAGGTCCAAGACAGGATCGTCGGCGTACTCTTCAACGTCGGCGACGAGGCCAGTTTTCGGGCCCCCGTCGACGCCCTGGAGGCCTACGCCGAGCACTTTGATGTTCCCGTCGATCGATCAAGCTGGGACATCGGGGATTGATTTCTTTTCTTCTACGCTCCGGGAGTCTACGTTCCGGCCATTGCGACAGACCATCTACCCTTGAGGATCGCGTTATGAATCACAACAGGTCATTTTTCGGATTTCTTGTTATGTGCGCACTACTGGTCGGCTGTGCGTCGTCGACACCGGTGGAAGACGCCCCACTTGCGGCCGATGAGCAGTCGCAACTGGAGTGTCTTATCGTCGGCACCTGGTATCACCAGTCCAGTGATGACACACCCATATTCGAGGCCGCCCAGAATATGTATCACATCGAAGCCGATGGAACGGGTCATATCGAACCCAATCAGGGAAGCCAGGATATGGGCATGATGGGCTCCAGTATCACCGATTTCGAATGGTGGCTCGAGGGGCGAAATCTGCACATGGATCGGGCAGACGGCCAGGAAGACGTCTATCGCATCGATGACTGGTCGGCCGACGAGATGACCTGGTTTTTCTACGCCAACAGCACCGATTACGGCGTCGGACGCCACGAAGACGCCGAACTTCCCGAGTGTTGAGCGCCGACCTCTGAGAATCTTTGACCGCTTCTTAGACCGCAGTTCCCGTCGAAAATCCTTCGACTCGCTCGCGCGGGTGCCCCGGCGCTGCTACGCCTCGTCTTTCGATCGAAAACTGCGGCAAAATCTTCTCGGTCTCGCGCCCTTGGGGTGCGCTGAGAGCAACGCGACCGAGTAGTTTTGGGCTGCTCGGTCCGACATCATGTTGACAGCTTCTCAGTTTAATGTCGTCCCGCTTTAAAATCGCCCCTGCCAGCCGGCGGTAATGGTGCGCTCGTTCGTCGCGGGGTCGAAGGATGGGCTGACAAATGGGCTCATCCGGGCCTGCGATGAGTCGCCGGATTGCCGAAGGCCTGCCTGGACGTGGTATCCCAAGACACTTCCCAGTGTGGCGCCCAACACATAGGATCCGGAGACGGCGAATGCGCCTCCGACGCCCGAGGAGCTGTCGAGGGCGGAGCGAATGGTCACCGCCGTTCCCGCGGCGGTGGCGGCGCCGATCAATCCGCCGAGGTGGGCGCCGAGGTACTGGTCGGAGTAGCCGCGGTTATTGCCGATGTGATTGACCGAGAGCGGCACTGCCAGTGGGGTGGAACCGATGAGAACCAGGGCCCCGGCAATGGCGAGTCCGCTTACCGGTGGCGGATCCTCGGGCCGAGTGATGGCGTATAACAATCCGCCGGCCCCCAACATCATGCCTGCACCGGTGGCGGCCCCACCGAGGGCCTGGTAGCTCATATTCGTGCCATTGTACGGCGCCGGCGGGGTCGGCTCGTCGGCTGCGGCGTTCGACGACAGGAGGGCGACGGTCAGTAGGGCTGCCAACAAGCTCCAACAATAATTTCGCATCGGTCTCGCTCCGCTGAGATAGTTGTCTCGTCTACAACAGGCGACGAGCGCAATTCGCTAGGAGGTCAAACACCACAGGACCCAGTTGGTATTTCACGGGTCTACTCGTGGAATCTCGTGTCGTTGGGGAAGTGCAAAAATGGACGGTCTGCGGTGAGCGGATCCTCAAACATGGATGAGGACTGACTACGGGGCAATACGCCTCAAAAATGTGCGCAACTCGTCGAGATACGCCTGGCGATTGAGGGGAAAGATACTGTTGTGGTTGCCCTGATCGAAACCGACGAGTCGCGCCTGCTCTCCGGCCCAGTCGGCGTTGCGTTCGGCGTGGCTGAAATCGACGAGGTGGTCGTTTTTGGCGTGCATGACGAGGGCGGGACCGCCGTAGCGTTCGAGTTTTTGGCGGTGGTCGAATAGATTTGAAAACTCCTGCTCCATGGCCTGACGGGTGGTGCCCAGAGCCTCCGGTTCGGCGCGCAACAAAATGCGCTCCAGGACGTCGGCAATACCGCTTTCGAGGACGAGTCCGCCGACGTCGGGATACCGCGACACCAATTCCAGGGCGTAGATGGAGCCGATGGAGCGGCCGAAGACCACCAGGTTGTGGTCCGGGACATCGATCGCCTGGCGAATAGGTTCTACGTCGTCGAGCATCGCGCCCAGCCGCGGTGTTCCGGTCGACCCGCCGTAGCCGCGGTATTCGGCGAAGAAAGCATTGGCGCCACAGGCATCGATGGACTGGGCGAAGCCGGGGATGTAGTCGGCGACGACCTCGCCGTTGCCGTGAAAGTGGAGCACCGTCAACTGGTGGCCGAAGTCGGCGTGGTGACAGGCCAGCCGGGCATCGCCGACGTCGACGACTTCGACATCATCGGGCGCTTCGTCGCGGGGAAAGAAATAGCGGGCCGTGATCAGGTCGTGGTCGGCGGTGGTCATTGTGATCTCCTCATCGGAGCGGGAGCGGGTATGTTGTCAAACGTTGCTCCCCAACGGAACGAGCCCGTTGGGGCCGCGTGAGAGTTCCGCGATTCCGCGCCGGGGTGTTGCTCAGCGCCTCAGCGGTTCTCCGCGCGCTCTTTCGCGCCTCTGTGCTTCAACGATCCAGCGCTTCCGCGCTTCCGTGTTTCCGCGCTTTCGCGATTCAGCGATTCAGCGCTACAGCGATTCCCCGTCTTCAGCGCCCGGGAAGTATTGTTTGGTGCGGTTGGCGATGGCCACCAGGGCGAGCATAACGGGCACTTCGACCAGGATGCCGACGGTCGTTGCCAGGGCGGCGCCGGAGTCGATGCCGAACATGATGATGGCGGCGGCGACGGCGAGCTCAAAGAAGTTACTGGAGCCGATCAACGCCGCCGGTGCCGCAATGCAGTGGCGCACCTTCCAGACCTTGGCCCATCCATAGGCGATGATGAAGATGAAGAACGTCTGGATGATCAGCGGTGTGGCGATCAGCCCGATGTGAAGCGGGTTGTCGAGAATGACCTCGCCCTGGAACGAAAAGATCAACACCAGGGTCGCCAACAGACCGATCATGGTCACCGGGCCAAATAGTGGCAGGAATTTTTCCTCAAACCACTCCTTGCCCCTGCTGTTGATGAGGATTGTGCGCGTTGCGTAGCCGGCGACCAGTGGCACGATGACGTACAGTATCAGCGACAGCATCACCGTCTCCCAGGGGACGATAATGTCGCCCAGTCCCAGCAGAATCATCACGATCGGGGCGAAGGCAAAGAGCATGATCAGATCGTTGATCGCCACCTGTACCAGCGTATAGGGGGCGTCTCCGTCGGTGAGGTAACTCCACACAAATACCATCGCCGTACAGGGGGCAGCTCCCAGAAGGACGGCGCCTGCCAGATACTGAGTCTGCAATTCTTCGGTGATAAAGGGGTCGAAGACGGCGGTGAAGAAAAACCAGGCGAAGGCGAACATCGTAAACGGCTTGATCAACCAGTTGACGACCAGGGTAATCGTCAGTCCCTTCGGTTCTTCTCGAACGCCGACGATACTCTTGAAATCGATCTGGAGCATCATCGGAAAGATCATCACCCAGATCAGCACCGCAATCGGCAGATTGACCTGCGCGTACTCCATTTCACCCAGTGTATCGGGGACGAAGGGGAGGAATTGTCCGATCAGAATCCCGGCGCCGATACAGAGGGCAACCCACAGCGATAGATAGCGCTCAAAGAAGCCGATGTCCTGATTGGCTCCCTCGATATCGAGTCCCGGATCGTCGTGTTCGGAATGCATGGGTGTGCCCTGTCGCGGTCTATCGTAATCAGGCGATAATTTGTCTGAGAGCCGAAACTAATGGCGTTGACTTTCGGTGTCAATCGTTTATTGTCGATTAACGATGTTCCGGTGGTCGAAGCACCGATACAGAGCGAGATATTCCCATGGAAGGAGCGAACTGATGAGTCAGGAGCAATCCGACGACAAGTGTTGTCCGCCGGCGGATACCGAATTCGGCGGTCCCGTCGAGGGCGAGGAGGCGGAATCGGAATTGGCGGGGATGGCGCAGGCGCTGGGACATCCAATTCGAGTGGTGATCTTGAGAATTTTGATCGAGCGCCAGGAGTGCATCTGCGGCGAACTCGTCGAGGAGTTGCCGGTGGCCCAGTCGACGGTGTCGCAGCATCTCAAAAAGCTAAAGGAAGCCCGCCTGATCCGGGGCAGCGTCGACGGGCCGCGGATGTGCTACTGCATCGAACCGGCGGCCATGCGCCGCTTTGAGACGCTATTCGACGCCATACTCAGCCGCACCGGGGAGTGACTCGATGAAGATCGCATTATTGAGTGATATTCACGCCAACAGACCGGCACTGGATGCAGTCCTAAAATCCATCGACGCCCACCGTCCAGATCAGATTTATTGCCTCGGCGATCTGGTGGGCTACGCCCCGTGGCCGAACGAGGTGGTGGGGGCGATTCGACGGCGAAATATCGCGACGATCGCCGGGAATTACGACCGGGGCGTGGGCAACAATATCGACGACTGCGGATGCGCCTATCAGAGCGACGAGCAGGAGCGTCGCGGCGTGGCCTCCATTAGCTACACCAACGACATCATGGCCTCCGATCACCGCCGGTGGCTTCGGACGCTTCCGCGCCATATTCGACTGGAACTCGGAAGGGATGCCGACTTTTCGATGCTGATGGTCCACGGCAGTCCGCGCCGGATCAACGAATACCTCTTCGAGGAGCGCCCGGAGCGATCGATGCGCCGTCTGATGGCGCGCTCGAACGCCGACGTCATGCTCTTTGGCCACACCCATAAGCCGTATCACCGGGTGATCGAAGACGAATCGGACGACGGTGAACGCCGATTTCGCCACGCGATCAACACCGGATCGGTGGGCAAACCAAAAGACGGCGACTGTCGAGCCTGCTGGGTCTTTGTGGAAGTCGATGAAGATCCGGATGCCACCGATCGGGAATCAATCTCCGTCGATTTCGTTCGCGTCAGTTACGACGTCGAAGAGGCGGCTCGCGGCGTCGAGGAATCGCCGTTGCCCGATGCCTTTGCCGACATGCTGCGAAGCGGTGGAACATCGGAGTAATCATTCATTGGACGCCAGTCATATTTGATCGATTTTCACGACAGGGAGCCGAATATGTACTCTCATCTCGCGGTTGCCGTTGATTTTTCGGATATTTCAACGCGCCTTCTCGAGCAGATCGATGAATTTCGTCAATTTGGCATTTGTCGACTGACGTTAATTCACGTCCGGGAGGTCGGCTATCCGGTGACGGCCCCGGCCACCAGTGATGACCATTTCAAAGAGCGACTGGCGTCGGAGGCGGAGCGACTCGAAGAGGCGGGCTGGGATGTGAATACGGTTCACGTCAGGGGCCGGCCGGCCAATCAGATCGTTGCGGCCGCCGAAAAAGTCGACGCCGATCTGATCGCCGTCGGCAACAAGGGCCACGGCGCCGTCAGCGAGGTGCTGTTGGGCAGTGTGGCCACGGAAGTGCTGGAGCGGGCAAAGCGCCCGGTATTTCTGTACTGCGACGACGAGGAGCAGACATCACCGATTGTGGGCGATACGGTGGTCTATCCCACCGACTTTTCGGAGAGCGCAGATGACGCGCTGTCGGCTATCGCCGGTATCGGCCATCCGACCGTCGTGCTCCACGTTATGGACAGCGGGGGAAGTAAAAAGGCCGATATCGAAGAGGCTCGACGAGATGAACTCGACGAGCGGCGCCGCCGGCTCGAAGAGGCCGGTGTGTCGGAGGTGACGACGCGTTTCGAATTCGGTCGGCCGCGTAAGATTGTCACATCGATGCTCGACGATCACCCCGGCGCGCTATGCGTCATGGGAACCCAGGGCCGCGGCCGGCTCAGCGATATGGTGCTGGGCGGAGTGACGCGAAAGGTCGCCCGTCGGGGGACCCACCACATGTTGGTGGTGCCTGCCGCGACGGATTAATCGCCGTTTCACAATCTGCTGTCAGCAGCAGCCCGAGGGTCCACAGCTATTCGCCTCCTGTTGCGGTTCATCATCGGATGAGGCCTCGACGTCGAGCAGCGAACTCAACTGATCGCGGGTCGGATAAAAACCGCGGCTGACGATATCGCCGTCTACGACCAGAAGGGGCAGGCAGTCGTTGCCCGATTCGTCGAGCGCAGCCTGAACCGATTCGTGCTCCACGAAGGCCTGGGGCTCCTGCGATAGATTGAAGCGCGAGACTTGGACGTCGCAGTCTTTGAGCCAGTCCAGATCGGCGGCAAATTGGGTCAGCTTCGGGTCTACATCGGGTCCGCAGACGCCGGTATCACAGCACATGGGCGGGTCGAAGACTTTGATCTCTTTGGACATATTTTCCTCGTATTGCCGAGAGTTCAGTGGGCACTCTGTCCATCGTATCGCAAGATTACGATACGATCGCATGCTATCGTAAAATTGCGATATATTACAAGACCGCTGGCAATGAATCTCCTACGGGGCAGGGAAGGAGACGACTTGCGGGGCATTTTCGCCGGGCAAAAGAATCGGGGTGACCTTTCATCGTGGAATTGCGATAGGGTTTGACAGGTTTATCGTTGTGTGCCGATAATGGGCGCCACAACTGAGTTGAGTCACTTTCTCGAATGCGGTCAGTCGATATGAGCATTACCGATCACTTCACGAATCGATTTCTCTTTTTTACCGGCAAGGGCGGGGTCGGAAAGACGTCGTCGGCGGCGGCACTGGCCGTGGAGTTGGCGGCGGACGGTCAGAAGGTATTGCTGGTCAGTACCGATCCGGCCTCCAATCTGGATACTGTCCTCGGTACCGAGTTGGGGCCCAGGCCGCGCTCAGTAGAGGGCGTCGACGGACTCGATGCGCTCAATATCGATCCCCAGAAGGCCGCCGAAGAATACCGCGAAAATATTATCGAGCCCTATCGGGGCGTGCTTCCCGACGACTCCATCGAGTCCATGGAGGAGCAATTATCGGGGGCCTGTACGGTCGAGATTGCGGCCTTTGATGAATTCTCGGGATTGCTCGACGTCGATGGTCTGGCCGCGGAGTACGACCGAGTCGTATTCGACACCGCTCCCACGGGCCACACCCTTCGGCTGCTGCAGTTGCCGGCGGCCTGGACGGAATTTATCGACACCAGTGATTCCGGGGCCTCCTGTCTGGGACCGGTGGCCGGACTCGAAGAGCAACAACAGCGCTACGAGCGGGCCCTGGACGCCCTCTCCGATCCGGAGCTGACGACACTGGTACTGGTCAGTCGCCCGGAGCCCACGGCCTTGGCGGAGGTCGAGCGGACCCGCCGGGAACTCGCCGGCCAGGGCGTGACCCACCAATTTCTGATCATCAACGGCGTCTTCCAGGCCGCCGGCGACGGCGATGACCTGGCGAATTCGCTTCAACAACAGGGACAGCAGGCGCTGGAGAGTATGCCCGATGCGCTCTCTACATTGCCCAGTATTCAGGTGCCGCTAAAACCGAATAATGTGGTCGGACTCGATGCTCTTCGAAGCTTCTTTGATGCCGGAGCCGACGTCGATACCCCTGCGGAGACGGTGGACGGCGAAGAGGTGACGATCGACGGCGAGCCCCTGTCGCAGATCGCCGACGATCTCGTCGACTCCGGCCGGGGACTGGTGATGATGATGGGCAAAGGGGGCGTCGGGAAGACGACCATGGCTGCCGCTTTGGCGGTGGCCGTCGCCAATCGCGGGGCCTCCGTGCATCTGACAACCACCGATCCGGCGGCGCATCTGACGTCGACATTGGACGACGAAGTCGACAATCTGCGGGTTACCCGCATCGATCCGGAAGAGGAGACCAAAAAATATCAGCAAAAGGTCATTGAGCGCTCCCGCGACGACCTCGACGAGGAGGGATTGGAGCTGCTCAAAGAAGACCTCAGGTCGCCGTGTACCGAGGAGATCGCCGTCTTTCAGGCATTCTCCCAGGTCGTCTTCGGCGCCAAACGGGAGATCACCATCGTCGACACCGCCCCGACCGGTCACACATTGCTTCTGCTCGATGCCACCGGCTCGTATCACCGCGATATGATGCGCCAGACCGCGGAGGCCGACGTGGAGGTCAAAACCCCGCTGATTCGACTCCAGGACCCGGAGTACACCCAGATCTTCGTGGTGACTCTGGCGGAGACGACGCCCGTTCAGGAGGCGGCACACCTCCAGCAAGATCTGCGGCGGGCCGACATCGAGCCGGCCGGCTGGATCGTCAATCAGAGCCTGGCCGACTACCGCGGTACGGACCCCATCCTTGCGGCGCGGGCTGCCGAGGAGCGCACGCAGCTAAAGAATATCCGTGCCGAACACGCCTCCAGGCTCTTTATCGCTCCGCTCAAAGCCCGCGAGCCCCAGGGACCGAAGCGACTTGCGGAATTGGTCGATTGAGGCAAAGGCGGCAGTTCCGACCCCGGCGCGCGATTATCTTAATGGCCGCGAATGCCGGGAAAGTACTGACCCGTTTTGTAGTGGACTCCGAATAGCAGGACCGCGGCGGCCACCAGTGGCAAAACAGCGCTGGTGAGATAGACCGGCGCAAAGCCGAGTACGTCGACCATCGGAAGGGCAATGACGGCGCCCAGTCCACCGCCGACATCGCCGAGTACATTGTTGGTGCCCACCGCGCGCCCCATGCGTTCGGCCGGCGTCAGATCGGCGAGCAGCGCCATCAACGGACCGCTGGTGCCGCCCTGACCGGCGCCGATGCAGATGCAGGCCACGGTCAGCATGGCGATCGAGGTGGCGTAGGTCAGCACCACAAACCCGGCGGCGGTGACCACCAGAAAGCAAAGCAGCATCGGCACTCGCGAGGCCTGCCGGTCGCTGATGACGCCGCCCACAAACATGAAGATGCCGGCGGTGACGACGGTGACCGCCATAAAGATGCCCGACGTGCCCTGGGCGTCGAGTCCAAAGACACCGAGTTCGCGCTGGCCCAGAAAGAGCACCATCGTCGCAAAGACGACGCCGAAGTACACAAAGAGCACCACGAAGTTGATGGTGCCCGCCGTCAGCGCCGGAGTGCTGGTGTCGACATCCCAGAACTTGACCGAGTCGTTGGTGGCGGACTCCACGTGGGTTTCGGGAATCAACAGGTAGGCAATAAGGGTGGCGAAAAAGGCCAGCGACGTCGCCAGTCCAAATGCCACGGCCGTGCCCGCCAATTCACCGACGATGCCGCCGACGACCAGTCCCGTGGGGGCGCCAAATAGGATCCCGCCTCGGATAAGCCCCATGCTGGTGCCCCGGGAGGTGTGGTCGCTGACATCGGAGGCGATGGTGTAGGCCGTGGCAAAGACCAGCGCGCTTCCGACGCCCCACATAATGCGGGCCAGCAAAAACCAGACTTCCGGTCCCGGCGCCGCCAGGGCCACCAGATAGCCCGAGGTGGCCACTCCCTGAATAAACATTCCGATCACGAAGGGCGTTCGCGTTCCGATGCGGTCGACGAGAATGCCCGCCGGGGCGTTGATCACCAGTCGCGAAAAGCGATTGGCCGCCAGAATGATCCCGACGAGAAGTGGCGATATCCCCAGGACCAGTCCCAGATTGGGAATGATCGGAAAGACGATGCCGCCGCCAAAGCCGATAAAAAAGGTGCTGACAATGACGGTGGCGATGACGATGTACTGCTCGTCATCACCCAGTAATCTTCGTATGGCCCGGCGAATCCGGTCGCTCATATATTCGATGGTTGGCTGGAAATAGTTCCCGGCGGGACGTGCTGACTCTGAAGCATGCACAGAACGGTGCGGATTTCCAGCTCTCGTCCATGACGCTCAGTTTCGCGAGGCGTGGTTGTCGACTGTCGGCGGGATGACGTCGCCTCGGGCCAGAAATTTTTTGGCCTCCGGATGGCGCTGATAATGCCGGCGGACGACCCCGGCGAGTTCTGCGCGGTGGGCGTCGGTGACCCGGCAGGGTGATTCGTCGGGCAGGACGGCGATCAGATTCTCCAGCAATGCATCCTGCGGGGCGGGAAGCCGGTCGACCCAGGAGCGCAGCAACCCGGCGTCGACGCGGGCCGGCAACGAGGCGAGGATGCCGACGTCGTTCTGGTCGTGAACGAGCAGTCCCGAGGTGGTGCCCCGGTCCAGCGTCAGCACCTGAAAGAAGTAGACCGTGTGGTAGGCCAATTGCTTAGGTTGGTCTTCCTCTGTCGGCGCGTCGGTGCTGTGGAGTGCATCCTCCAGAATACCGGCGTATTCGTCGATGACCGCCCGGCCGAAGTCGGTGGCAAATTGCAACTCGGCGTCGAAACCACCGATCTCGAAGCCCTCCAGATAAAAATGGGAGACCCCGCGGTGGCGCTCGAGGGCCGGGATATAAAAGTAGCGCTCTCCCTGGGCGCGGCCGTCGTCGAAATAGTCGCCGGCGGCGTCTCGCAGCATGGCGTCGAAGCGTTCTTTGTAGGCGTCGGCCTCCAGCGAGGGATTGAGATCGGCCATCAGGCGCCAGTAGCCGGTGCCGTCGCGCAATTCGGTAAAACTGATGTGACTGTGGACCGACGGGGCCTGCGGGCGGTCGGGGTGGATGATCGTCGACAACGCCGTCGCCGAGGATAGCGACTTGTCGGGCATATCCTGGTAGTGGACGACCGATATATTGACCGAGGCCCGGTTAAAGAGCGGGGAGAGCTCGGTGGCGTAGCGCCGCCCTCCCCCGTGGCGACCCTCGTCGCGCAGCCAGTCGATGGGGTGAAGTCCCGGATCTTCGGCGTCGGAGCCCAGGGCCTCCAGGGATTCGACAAAGCGGTGTTGCAGCGATTGAACCAGCGCCCAGGCCCGGTCGGCGCGCTCGGAGTCCGGGTGCGTACGGCGAGGATCGGTGGTCTCTTCGATGGGCATGGCAGAGGTCTCGGTGTCAGAAGAATCGTGGGATTCGAAACGGCAGTGACGAGCCGGTGCAGGGGACGGGCCCGTGGTCATGGTACACTTGGCGCCGCTGCAGTCTTCCATATCACCGTGCGGGGCGGCAACGCGTCATTTGTCGTCGATAGGGCGAAATACACGAGGTCGGCGTGGCACGCGGCGCTCCCGGGCGAAAGCGCGGCGACATAAGGAAGGCGCGAGATTTTGGGAGCGCGCAGGAAGGTCTTCGTCTTCCTCGGAGCCCGAGGGGCCCACTCGTCAGCCGACGCGGGCTGGCAGTCCGCGCTCCTGGGCGAAAGCGCGGCGGCATAAGGAAGGCGCGAGATTTTGGGAGCGCGGAGAGCTTCTCCGCGGTCGCCGACGAGCGGG
>CAYUPT010000060.1:0-12076 GCA_964446725.1 uncultured Bradymonadales bacterium
CCTCTTGCGATGCAATTCCACAACACAACGTCATGCTCCATGGGCGTTGACCGTCGAAAGCACGCCTCTCCCCAGCTCGACTGGTGGAGATGTCTGAGCCGTCAGGCGAAGACAGAGGGGCGACTGCGTAAGGCGATATTTTTAGAAAGAGGGCGTGGTGTTGGAGCTGTGTGGTCATTGACGACGCCCCTCCGACTTCGGTCGAGACGCCGAATCGCAGAAGCGACTCCGGCTCCGGGGAGGAGCGTAGGGGTTCCGACCCTATCTTTATGCTCGAATGAGTGCCGCTCGAGACGCCGAATCGCGCTGCGAGTCATGCCCTTGAGAGGAGCGTGGGGTTGCAGTCGGATGGTTGCTGACGACACCACACTGGCGAACACCGCCTTGCGTGAGCGATAACAGCGCCGGGAATTCGCCTGCGCTCGTCTTCTCGAGCAGATGTCATCGGCTCCACTTTCCCATGGCATCCTTGGCGGCGAATGCGGCTGACTGTGGACGCGGCGAAAGGAATCGTGGAAGATGGTGCCCATTCGACGGCGTGAGTCGCTGATTGAGACTTGGCCAACATTCCGATTTAGCTGGCATTGAAGTTGCATTAATTCAAGACTGCAACACGCAGCGCTAAACGAGACGAAAATTGACTGAAATGCGGCACCGGCGAGATGATGGCGAGCAGATTTCGAGTTGATCCGACTGCAGGCGTAGCAACGCTACTCCAGAGGAAGAACGACCGGAAGATGCCGTCATCAGCCGCCGAGACGATTGTTTCAGTTATATTGCAGACCGTTTAGATGTATTTTTCGACCTCGATTGCATACTGGCGGGGTTTCGAGGTCTTTCGTCAGCCAACCGGATCCACAGAAATTTGAGAGTCGCCATGAATGATCCCTGGAAATTTGAGATCGCCGGTCACAATGCCTGGAAGCTCATCGCCATATCGGCTGCCGTAGCACTGGCTACCGGTTGCGGTGTCGACGAAGGAGGTGGGGGTGGAAGTGGTAGCTCGTCGAGTAGTGCAGAACACACATTGACGCCGGTCACCGACTGCGACGAAGTCCGCGATCATATGGCAGCTTCGTTGACCGAAGAGGCCCTGGACGGAATGTACAGGCCCTATCGCTACGGTCCCGGTCTGGAAAATGACGCCGCGGACGCCCCGGCTGAGGACGGCGCCAGCGGCGACAGCGGTGAGAGTTCGTCGGAGCCCGACGACTTCACCGACACCAATGTGCAGGAAGAAGGTGTCGATGAGCCGGATCTGGTCAAAACCGACGGGACCCATATCTACACCGTCGTCGACGGCGCGCTTCGGGTCTTAGAGAGCTGGCCGCCGGAAGATACGGAAGTACTGGGACAGTACGACTTTCAGGACAATGTCCATCCCGATTCGTTATTTCTAAAAGATGATCGCGCCGTCGTCTTGAGCCGTCAGTACGACCGATATCGCCCGACACAACCGGGGGCTGACAACGACGCCCCCGATGACGGGACCTCCGACGATGACGAATTGGCCTTTAGTGGCACGCGCATCACCATCTTCGATGTCTCCGATCAGACCGATCCGCAGGTCGTCCGAGAACTCGAGATCGAGGGCTCGAAAGTCGACGCCAGAATGATCGACGGCGAGGTCTTTTTGGTCACCAACTCCTCGCTGCGGATTCTCTCGTGGTGGACTCTGGACGACGACATCGACGGCCTGCCGGAGCGCGAATACGACGAAGACGAAGAAGAGCTCGAGCAGATGCGCGAAGATGCGCGTCCGCTACTCAACGACTATTTTCGAGACGAGCTCGATGAGATGGACGTCGACGAATGGCTTCCCCGCCACAGAATCGCCGACGGCGACGGCAACATCACCGTCGACGATAGCCTCTACGAGTGCACCGACCTGTACCTTCCGGGCGTCAACGCCGAACTGGGTGCTCTGAACATCTCCTCGTTCGATGTCGACGACGCCGATGAACTGGAAACGACGGGACTCGTCGCCAGTGGCTGGGAGGTCTACGCCTCGCAGACCAATCTATACGTCGCCATGAGCAGCCGCTCCTGGTGGTGGGGCCCCTGGGGCGTCGGCGACCAGGACAATGAGTCGCACATCCATAAATTCCAATTGCTGGGCAACAATGAGCCCAAGTATATGGCCAGTGGCGTCATCGACGGCTGGATCCTCAACCAGTTTTCGATGAGCGAGTACAACAATCACCTGCGCGTGGCGACCACCGACAATCGCTGGGAATGGGACGAACAAGCCGGTGAATCCGTCGACGAAGGCGGCAATCACATGATCGTGCTCAAACGGGAAGGCGACGAGCTCGTCGAGACCGGTTCGGTGCGAAATCTGGCGCCGACAGAGCGGATCTATTCGGCGCGGTTTATGGGCGATCGGGGATTTATGGTCACCTTTCGCTTCGTCGATCCCTTCTACACCTTCGATCTGTCGGACCCGAATGACCCGAAGATGCTCGGCGAATTGAAGATCGAGGGATACTCCAGTTATATGCATCCCATCGGTGAAAACCACTTGCTGACGATCGGCCAGGACGGCGACGACACGGGCATGATGACCGGTGTTCACCTCCAGATCTTCGACGTGACGGATATGCATAATCCGGAGCGCATCGCCCACAACACCATTTCGACGGGAAGCTGGTCATCCTGGAGCGAGGCGATGCACGACCATCACGCCTTTACCTATCAGGATACAACGGGAGTGCTGGCCATTCCGATCAACATTCGCGATGACGGAGACAACTTCAACGGTCTGATCTTGTTTGAGGCCACCGTCGACGATGGCATCGAAGAAATCGGACGCATCGACCACAGCGATCTTATCGCCGAGGCCTGGTGTAATGACAACGGAATGACCTACGGAGATGACTGCGACTACGATCCGGGCTACTATCACTGGCGTTCACGGATGCGACGCAGCATCATGATGACCGGCGAAAATGACGACGAGTACGTCTACTCGCTCAGCGACGTGGGGCTGAAAGTCAACGACGTCTTCGATGTCGATACCGAATTCGCCTCGGTACTATTCGACTGATCGCAGACCGCTAATGGCTCGATGGCGCCGGCGCTCTCTTGAGGAGCGCCGGCGTTTTTTATTGACCCACCGGGCACTCGACACCGGTGCCTTTAAGTCCGCAGTATCCGCCCGGATTCTTGGATAAATACTGCTGATGTTCGGTTTCGGCGTAGTAAAACGGTGGAGCCTCTTTGATCTCGGTGGTGATCTCGCCTTTGGAGGCGTCGTCGAGACGCTGCTGATACTCCGCCCGTGACTCTTGAGCTATCTGTTGGTGTTCATCGTCACAGGTGTAGATGGCGGAGCGATACTGGGTGCCTACATCGTTGCCCTGACGCATCCCCTGGGTGGGGTCGTGCTCTTCCCAGAATTGCTTGAGTAATTGTCGATAGCCGATGGTCTCAGGCTTAAAGATCACGCGCACCACCTCGGTGTGTCCGGTGCGACCGGAACATACTTCGCGATAGGTCGGATTTGGAGTACTCCCACCGGCATAACCGACATGGGTGGTGTAGACGCCTTCCAGTTTCCAGAAGAGCCTCTCCGCCCCCCAGAAACAACCCATCCCGAAGATTGCCTGTTGGGTATCGTCGGGGAATGGGGGCTTTATCGACGTCCCCAATACGTGATGAGTCTCCGCGACATCCAACGGGGTATCGCGACCCTCGAGAGCTTCGTCGGCGGAGGGAATGGTCGTTTTTTTGTTTTTGAAGAACATGGCGTATGCCGTCGGTTACCGGATAGGTGAAAGGGCCAAAAAATGTCGAAGGTCATCACCGAGCTCGCACCGGTGCACTATCGGCACTGTCAGTACTATCGGTAATTTCGCGCCGCTCCGGTAAATAATCGCCAAAGGCATGGAGGAAGCGACGGCGAGCTCCGTTGTCGATGGGCTCTCCGTGGCTGACAACGATGGTGTCCCAGTCAAAATCGAGCAATGCCTCCAGACTCCGTCCCAGGGCGTCTTTGTCGTCGATGGCAAACGCGCGCAGCAGGCGCGACGGCCCGAAGCGATTGTATGTGCCATTGATGCGCATGACCAACCGCAGCCACCACTGCGGATGATCGCGGTAGTGAAAGGCGACATCGGTCAGTATCAGCACTCCATTTCTCGGTTCGATGAAGGCGTGTTCTCCAATGCGCGGCATCCCATCGAGGGCCCGCCAGTACAGCGCGTCTTCGATGGAGCCTCGATGGCCCATGGCGACGGCGCGATCGACGACATCGACCTTGTCTTCCAGTCCCGGTGGTACCAGGGCCCGGGCCGTCGGCCACCGGCGACAGGCGTCATTAAAGTACTGGTAATGCATTAAATTGGGGGCGATGATGGTGTCCACTTCGCCGAGTTCATCGATGGCGGTTGCGGTATCATCGTCGAAGGGTACAGGACTGACAATCACCAGTCGCTCAGAGGGCAGGCGAATGATCGTCGAGCGAGCTCCCATCTCCATGCCGGCAAGCCGAAGCGGATGGTAAGCCGTCCAGATAAACTCCGAAAATTCAGTTAATTTCGTCATGATGTGTTGCTCGCGCTCAGGGGGGACAGATGCGACCGTAGCTCCCGGGTATCGGGGAAGTTGCACACAACTGTGGCGGCGACAACTCCGGAATCAATTGATTGAAGTCTGAAGACCGGTGCTTTGGTTGACACCATCCACGTGCTCGACCGCCATTGAACACTCCATCCATCTACTGTGGGGGAATGCGATGAACTACGAATCGACTGCGACCGACGTCCTGATCATCGGTGCCGGTGCCGCCGGACTGCGCACGGCGATCGAATTGGCCGACGCCGATATCGACGTCCTCCTCGTCAGCAATCGCCGCCACGGCGATGCCCACACCGTCCAGGCCGCCGGCGGCATCAACGCCAGTCTGGGAAGCCGCGATGGGGACGACGACTGGACGCTCCACGCCGCCGACACCATTCGCGAGGGACGGTATGTCTGCCAGCCACGGGCCGTCGAATTACTGGCCCGCAATGCCCCGCGACGAGTCCGGGAACTGGCCCGATGGGGCTGTCCCTTCGCCCGCACCGACGACGGCAAAATCGATCAGCGCTACTTCGGGGCCCAGTCCTATCGCCGCACCTGTTTTGTCGGCGATCGAACGGGACAAGCGATATTGAACACCCTGGTCGACGAGGCCGACCACCGCGACATCCCCTATCGCTCCGGGGTCACCATCACCGAAATTCTGGTCGATGACGAACAGGCCGTCGGGGCCGTCGGGTTCGAAGCCGAAAGTGGCGATGCCATGGCGTTTTCGGCCCGGACGGTCGTCATCGCCGCCGGGGGATGCAGTGGTCTCTACGAGCGCAATACCTCGCGCAGCGGCGAAAATATCGGTGCCGCCACCGGATTGGCCTGGCGGGCCGGAGCCGTACTTCGAGACATGGAATTCGTCCAGTTTCACCCCACGGGCATGGCCTGGCCCGACAAGATGCGGGGCCAACTGGTCAGCGAAGCGGTTCGCGGCGAAGGAGGTCGATTGTACAACGCCGAAGGCCACCGGTTTATGGAGGATTACGCCCCGGAAGAGATGGAATTGGCCCCCCGCGATGTGGTGGCTCGTGCCATCCACACCGAACTGGAAGCCGGTCGCGGAACCGACCACGGTGGAGTCGTCCTCGATATCTCTCATCGAGATCCGGCGTTCATTAAAGAGCGCCTGCCCGCCATCTACGAACGCTACGATCAACTGGGCGTCGACATCACCGACGAGCCGATGCCGGTCGCCCCGTCGGCGCACTACGCCATGGGCGGCATCCGAGTCGATCACGATACCGGCCAAACCGATGTCGACGGCCTATTTGCCGTCGGCGAGGCCACCGCCGGGCTCCACGGCGCCAATCGACTGGGCGGAAACTCACTGGCGGAAACCGTAGTCTTCGGTCAATTGACCGGCGCGTTTATCGCCGAAGTGCTGCCCACATTCGAGACTCCAAACCTGGAGTCCGCATTCGTCGAATCAGTCCTCGACAAGTGGGCATCGATGGCCCGCCAACACGGTCAATACGGCCCCGACGACATTGTCGCCGAGTTGCGCGATGTCCTCCAGAAACGAGCTGGTATTGTGCGCCGGAAAATAGATCTGGAAGCCGGTCTCGAAGAGCTGGATGCCATCCGACGCAAATCCGGTCAGTTACAGGTCTATACGGACCCGGGCTCGGGCCTCTTTGAGACCGTCTGTCATCTGCGGTTTATGCTCGATACGGCGGAATTGATTCTGAAGTCCGCACTGACGCGCCGGGAATCGCGCGGTGCCCACCACCGAAGCGATTGCGACGAGGCCGGTGAATCCTGGCAGGTGTCGGTCATCTGTCAGCGCGGTTTCGACAATGGCTCCTATCACATCGAGACAGAGCCCATCGAGGCACCTTCCGACGACGTCCAGAAAGGCCTCGATCGGGATCTTCACCTCGACTACCATCACCTGGAATAAACGGCATGACCGCCCCGTCACAGCGCCTCGATCAATTCCATGCCCAGCCGCACATCGCGGGCGAATTGGACGAGGAGTTCCGTCTGCTCGCGGGCCTCAAAGGATCGCATCTCGGCGATGGTACGGGGCATGGGTCGAGCCAAAAACACCTGATCGTCGCGGATCACAGCGATGAAATGTCCCTGCCCCTCGACGCGCGTTACCGGAGCGCGATGGACATCGGAACGCCACACCGAGTGGATTTCCTTAAAGCGCTCGACGACCATCGGTCGAAATAGATTTCGGGCCTCCGGGATCGCCGTCGAATACACATCGAAGAGGTGATGGAATTCCGGATCGGGAATCGAGACCTCGCCGATGGGCTCCGGGTGATTTTCGGGAGTCCAGTCGACGTGCGGCCAGCCGGCCGCCGGTCGCACCGTCGGGTTTTGGAGCTCCGAACCGGCGTCGGCGCGCGGCAATTCGTCGGTATTGGAGAAACGGCGAAGTGTGGGCTGAATCACCGTTGTCCCCTCAAACGAACGGTCCAGCCGGGCCGAAAAGAAGAGTCCCCGCAACACATAGCAGATCTGTTTTCGCGCAAAATTCTGTTCTTGCTTGCGAACCCGACAGGCGGCCTCGACCTCCGAAAAGGAGATCTGTCCATTGTCGATGCGAGCCTCGAAGAGATCGCGACTTCGAAAGTCATCGACGGGAAGCTGGGCAATGGCAGTGTCTTCGAACTCATCGAGGCTCAGTCCGCCCTCACCGCGGTATTCAATGCCGGGGCGAATGTGATCGACGATGGGTGCTACAATGTCTTCGACGTACTGCTGTCGGACGCCGCGGACGAAGACGAAGTGAAAGGCGCCGTGGAGCATCGCTCCGTAGGCGACGATGATGGCGACGACCGCGCCGAACTCGACAGTAGCCACACCATCGATGTCATAGAGGTAGCCGCCGACGCCGAGCATAACCAATACGAGGGCCGTTGAGATGACCGCCGAGACGTAAAATAGCCGGGAGCGCCGATTGTGGGTCGAGCGCATCTCTTTGATGCGCGGCAGCAACTCCTGATTGATGTACTCTTTGATGTCGCTGACGGATTCGTCGGTCATGGTCGTATCCCGAAAGTAGAGCGGGGAATCGACGCGCCCCCAATGGTCTGGCACGCCCCAGAGACTCCGCCGCCCCCGGCGGTGCTCCCCACACAAAGAACGATGTAGTGGAGAATACCGCGACAGGGGCGACAGGATCGCTCGGGATGAGCCCGGCTCACGTATGCGGACTCATCGAACGAGCCCTACTGCGGAAATCAGCCTCCGCCGAGGTCGGCGTCGAATTCCCAGTCGGCATCGAAGTAGCCGCCGGCGATTCCGCCACCGGAACCCCAGAAGTAATAATCCGGCATCCCGGCTCGGGAGCTGAAGGGCTGATGATTAAAGAGGTACTGCCGGGCGTCTTCGGTGGCGATAAAGGCCGCCGACTGGTGGTCACCGTGCGGAAAGGTGACGAAGCCGGCCCCGGAGTCGCTGCCGTACTGGCCGCCGACACTGAAGCTTTCGTCATCCCACTCAAAGGGCCGCTCTTCGTAGTCCGGAATCTCCTCCAGATCGACACCGACGTAGATGATGTTGCGTTCTTCGACAATGTCGTCGGTCAGCAATTCCAGCGGCATTGCACAGCCGTGGCCGTTGCCGACGAGCGACCAATTCGACAGCAAAAACGCGGTATAGGCCCGGTAGACCTCGGCCTGATCGTCGGGATACACAAAGCAGAACGGTCGCTGGAAGGTGGTATTCAACAGGCCCGGCGCATCGGTGTTTTTGCCGTCGCGCGGTCCAATCTCGATGACTCCGCCGCCGGAGACATCGTGGGCATTGCCGTCGATAATGAGCTCGTCAATTCCACGGTCAGCCAGTGCGCCGGCGTCGATGTCCATGGCCCGCACATTTTCAGTGCTCAATTCGACGACGTCGTCATCGGTGTGTTCGGAGACGAATTCCGCGTCGTCATAGGGGGTATGGGTCGACTCCAGCGCCACGTAGGAGTGGCGAGCACCGATCCACTGGCCGGGAGTGTCGAATTCAAAGTCCAACTCATAGACATCGAGGGTGCGATCCTCGAGGAAGTCGAACATCGGTTTCCAGTCCAGGCATTCCTGACGGGTGTCGGTGTCGTAGTCCCAGCCTCTGGCGTCGACCTGGTCTTGATCAAATCCCCACCAGTGATCTTTGCCGGGCTCGATGTGGAATTCGACGTCGTCGGTATACTCGGTGAGCGCATCGTACAGATCTTGGCTCTCACTGAGGGGAACCTCGATGTCTTCGTCGCCGTGCAACAGGTAGGCGCCGCGGCGCTTGAGATTCGACATGTAGGCGTAGGTATCGCTGTGGGCTCGGGCCGGCTCGAAGAGATCGCCGGGTCGACTGGAGCCGCTGTAGGAGTAAAAGGTCGACCAGCCGGCGCTGGGAGCCAGTGCGGCAAAGCGTCCGGGATGCATCACGCCCAGATGCCAGGTGCCGTGACCGCCCATGGAGTGGCCGGTGGCCCAGACACGGGTTTCGTCGATATTGAAGGTATCCTCGGCGTGGTCGAGACTGGCCAGCGAATTGAGACGGCCCCACTCCTCCCAGTCAAATCCAAAGGGACGCCGATTGGTGGGGGCGATGACGTACATCGAGTCGCGCTGACTGTAATTGCGGGCCTGGCTGGAGGCCTCCACACTGGCTCCGTGCATCGACACCGCCAGGCCGTAGTCTTTGGTTTCATCAAAATTGGAGGGCGGAACCACGCCGTAGTACTGAATGGAGTGGTCGACGGGCGACTTGAAGGTCCGATTGAAGGTGGCGTCGGCGGCGACGGTCTCCAATTCGATGTCGATTTCGTAGGTGTCACCGGACTGGCAGGAGGCGAGCTGAAGGGTCACCGGGATCTGCTGGTCGGCCTGACTCCACTCCGATTTCGGTTCGAGTTGCCATCCGATCTGGGTGACGGAGTCGGCGCCGATGGCCGGGTATTCGACGACGGATTCCTCAAAGTAGTCATTTTCGACGACACGAGCTTCGACCTCGGTCAACGACAGACCGGCGAGATTGACGACGGGAATCCCGACATGCTCGGTGCGATCGGTGCCGACGCGAAGATGGGGGTCGGTACTATCGGCCCGATTAAAATACAGGTCGTCATCGCTCATAAAGAACTCAAACGACGCGCCGCGCCGTGCCGTGTAGCGAAGTACGATCTGGTTTTCCCCGGCCTCCAGCGGAACGGGCACGCGCTTGTCGCCGGCGGCATAGACATCGCCGGGTTGTTCGCGTCCGTTGGCAAAGACATGAAAGATGCCGTCGGCACGGGCAAAGGCGACGGTCGGCTCGTCGACGGTGACGGTGGTGGCGGCGTAGATGATATCTCCGGAGGGACCACCGTCGATGTCGCCGTCCTCGTCGGGTTCGGCGGGCATCCAGCGGGTGCCGTATTCCTCGGTGCCGGCCGGTGGGAGTTCAAATTCGCCGTCTCGAAGATCGTCGCGCACCGGATCGCCACCGGTCAGCGAGGAGGGAGCCCCGACGAGCCACTCGTCGATGGGCTCCACAGTCGGCTCCGAGGCCTCGACCGTCGACGTCTCGGGGCAGTGCGCCGGATCAATGGGATCGGCGTCGTTTTCATCATTGGCACTGTCGTTGTCCTGATTTTGCTGCTGGTTGGCGTTGATCTCGATCGGCTCGTCGTCACCGCCGCAGCCGGTGGTAAGCCCCAGTCCACCGACCAGCGCCGCCGTGACCAGCAGACTTCGCCAGGCCGGTCGCAACCGGCCCGTCGTGGATACCTCGAGGGGATCGCTGTTGCGTTTTTCGGGTTTGATTGTCGAAAAGGTCATGCGTCGCTCCGTCACTGCGTTGAAATTTCGAAAAGCGAAACCGGTATCTGTCTTGGACTCTGCCGAAGTTCTCGAGGTGTCCGCACCGAACTATCCCCCGGATGCGATGGTCTCTCGAATGCCCTCGATCCGTATATCGCCGTGTACCGCTTTTCCATACACAAGCTCATACAACTGGCGATCATCGGTGAATGCGCATCGAGTCGCAAGTTGGTCTCGTCGCCGCCGTCCCGCCGGGCCGAATTATTGTAGCGATTGAGCGCGGAATATCGACTTCTTTGACCGTTTTTTATGTGGTGCGCGTCTGGAGGCCCTCGTCCAATTGTTCTGCGAGCCGGTGGCTGCGGTGGATGACGTCACAAATACCTTCCACATCATCGAGGCGCCGATCGAGGTAGATGCGCAGCGCGCCACTGCGGATCTCGAAGCCATCGCTGTAGCGGCCAAGCTGTATCAACGCCTCCTGCAGCGGCCGCTGTGTGAGAGCCTCGGCGACCGCCGAAGGCGGCCTTTGACTGATGGCGAAGTCCCCATCGAAGTCCGGCCGGCCGACATCGATGACCTGACCATCCTCCAGATCGGCGATGTCGCCGATGACGGCGGACTCGATTTTGTCGAGGCGGTCGCGCGGCCACAATTGGATGCCTCGATTCCAACACGGAGATTCGAGTTCGACGTCGACAATTGTCGAAAATAGGAAATCCTCGTATTTTCGCCGCGACAGGTCGCGCTGCTCCCAGGCCTCGATATGGCGCCCATCGATATCGCCTTCGATCGTCGCCTCGCGCCCCGACTTCATCGACCAGGCCGTCGACCGCCGATTCCCGGAGCGGTGGTCGATGCCAAGTTTTGCGGCGGCATCGGCCCAGATCTGGCGCGCTTTTTTTCGGGCCCGGCCGGCGACGGTTTTGATCACCACCACACCAATGGGGATCAGCACGATGAGCCCGACCATCATCATCAAAAATGTCGTCAGCGACTGGAGCTGTTCCTGCATACCGAATGACCCGGGGAGCGTCTGAGTACCGGCCTCTTATGGGCAACTATCTACAGCGCGGTCGCTGGATGGGGGACGAAGCCTACGCCCAGCCCGTGCGCTCCGGTTTGAGGTCGCGGGCCATCAGGTCTTCGACGGCCTGATCGACGTCCTTGCCTTCGTGCAACACCAGATAGACCTGCTCGGAGATCGGCATCTCGACATCCATCTGCTGTGCGAGCTGGTGGACGCTCTTGGAGGTCTTGATGCCCTCGGCGACCATATTCATATCTTCCAGGATCTCGTCGATACTCATGCCCTCGCCGAGTTTGGTGCCCACCGTGCGATTTCGACTCAGTCCGCCGGTGCAGGTCAAGACCAGATCGCCCATGCCGGCCAGGCCGGTCAGCGTCAGCGGGTTGGCGCCCTTTTTGACGGCAATTCGGGTGATCTCGTGGAGGCCCCTGGTGATCATGCCCGCCGACGCATTGAGACCGAGTCCCATTCCGCTGCAGGCGCCGGAGGCGATGGCGATGACATTTTTTAAGGCTCCACCAATCTCGACGCCGATGACATCATTGGAGCTGTAGCAGCGAAAATAGTCGTTGCTAAACAACTCCTGCATCTCGACGGCGAGATTGTGATTGTAGGAGGCAATGGTCACCGCCGTGGGCTGCTCGTTGGCGACTTCCCGCGCAAAGCTGGGGCCCGACAGATAGACCAGAAACGGGTGGTAGCGCGACGGCAATACGTCCTCAAAGATCTCGCT
>CAYUPT010000061.1:0-1395 GCA_964446725.1 uncultured Bradymonadales bacterium
GGGATCGCCACTAGCGGTGTCATCGACGTCGTCGCCGGCGTCGCTTTCGCCACGTTGGTTGGCGTTTTGTTCTTGTGCGTTGTCCGATGGCCGATCATCGGGCTCCGGCTGTGTACAGCCAGCCAGGCAAATGATCGCCGCGATGAGCACGGCGGGAATGCCCTCGAGACGTCGGTGGGTAACGTGGTTCATGATGTGCTCGAATTCGAGAAGTCCAACATCGATGCTGTGGTTTGTTATGGTAAATGCAATGCGTTTGCAAGTAGGGTGGCGGTGCCGATGGAGCGGCCGTCGAGAACTTCTGATTGCCTCGTACAAGGCGGTACGGACGTAGAGGCCGGTGTTGCGGTCGGACCCCGGAGACTGGTTTGCGTGGCAGTCAGTGAATGTCTATGCTTCGCGCTGATTGACTCGAGTTCTATCGATTCTGGGAGAGCGGTGATGACAGCGATGCGCGCCAATACACTGTGGTTATCGGCGGTCGTACTGGCCCTTTCGATGGGCTGTGTACCGCCGGCGGAGACCGATGTTTCGGGGACCGTGCAGGGCCAGGATTTTACGGCGGTCACCGGAACTGCCGAGGGGTCGGCGGAGAGCGGGTATTCGATTACGCTCGCCGACGATCACTCCTATGACTGCACGTCGACGCCGGTCGGTGAGTATTTGACGGTGGCCGTCGGCGATATTCTGTCGGAGGGAACCGTCGATGCGGAGGGCAATGTCAGTTTTAATGTCGTCGATGCCGCCATGCAGGACTCCGAGAGTGCCACAGAGGGGACGGTGACCATCGACGTCATCGAGGAAGAGGAGGCAGAGGAGTCGGGGGATAGCGATGAGCCGGCGGGTACCGCAGAGCCGGGAGACGATGGGGAAGAGGCGCGGCCGATGATCGAGGGGAGTATGGAGGCGTCGGGGCCTGACAGCGACGTATCCGGCACCTTCGCCATCCCCATCTGTGGTTGAACCGCGGAGGGGCAGAGAGGGCGGGTTGAACCGCAAAGAGGCAAAGGGGCAGAGGAGGGAGCGTCGTGTTACGTCACTGGGGGGCGAAACCGCGGGACCACCGCCGCGCGCTGACAGGCGTCAAAAACCATTGGTGCGCCCCAAAACGCGCCATCCCCATCTGTGGTTGAACCGCGGAGGGGCAGAGAGGGCGGGTTGAACCGCAAAGAGGCAAAGGGGCAGAGGAGGGAGCGTCGTGTTACGTCACTGGGGGGCGAAACCGCGGGACCACCGCCGCGCGCTGACAGGTGTCAAAAACCATTGGCTGCGCCCCAAGACGCGCCAACCGCGTCAGAAACTTACGCCCCTTCGGCTTCGGCGTCTTTTACGTCGTCGGACTCATCTTTTTTTTTATCGGCAGACTCGTCGTCGGTCTCCGTCGAAGATTCCTCG
>CAYUPT010000061.1:1495-11940 GCA_964446725.1 uncultured Bradymonadales bacterium
CTATCGGCGGTGTCGTTGTCGCTATCGGCGGTGTCGTTGTCGCTATCGGCGGTGTCGTTGTCGCTATCGGCGGTGTTGTCCTTTGCATCTTCGGAGTCCTCCGGCGAATTGTCGCTGATGACATCGTCGGTGTCGTCGACGCTAGCTTCGGGCTCGGTCTCGCCGTCGTCTCCGTCGTCACTGTCGTTGTCGACGGCTTTGTCGGTGTCGTCGGTGTCGTCGACGTCGCTGTCGTCGGTCAGTTCCGGGCCACTGGTCGGGGCGTCGACGTCGAAGACGTCGCCGTCGCGTCGGGCCTGGTCGGCGGGATCGACGGAATCGTAGGGCTTGGAAAGGCTGTCGGTATCGGTATAGCCCTCGATTTCGCGGTCGGCGAAGTCACCGCTTCGAAGAGTGTGGCGGTCGTAGTCGTACTGGTCGGCCAGGTCGTCTTTGACGGT
This sequence comes from uncultured Bradymonadales bacterium, assembly GCA_964446725.1. GTDB lineage: Bacteria > Myxococcota_A > Bradymonadia > Bradymonadales > Bradymonadaceae > SLJM01. The sequence goes on from CAYUPT010000061.1 coordinate 1,936, forward strand.
TCCATCCCACAGGGGGACGCCGACGAAGTAGCCGGCGCGGCCGATGACGTGGGCGGCGACCGGGGCGGTCAGAAGCAAAAAGGCGATGACCGCAAGGCTGCGGGCGAAGACGTGGGCTTCGGGGATGGCGACGGCCACGGCGAGCATGATCATCGCTGCCCCCAGAGAACCGGCCTTTGTAGATGCGTGCATGCGGGTCGGCAAGTCAGGCAGACGCATCAGGCCCACCGATGCCAGAAGCATCAACAGCGAGCCGATGACCAGCAATCCGCCGGTAAAGACACTGGCCAGGTGGCCAAATAATTCTTCGTCGACATAGACGACCAGCAATTCCAGCAATTGTTCACCGGTGGTGGCCTCGAGCACTAGATTAAACATCGCGCAGCCCCCCTTTTTCGAGGTAGCGAGAAAATCCGATAGCCGCCAGAAATGCCATCAATGCCATCACGATGGCCACGTCGAGAAAATCGGGTACATTCGTCAAAATGGCGTAGGTACCGATGACACCGACGACGATGGCGGCGATGAGTTCCAGGGCGACGACCCGATCGGGTAGCGTGGGACCCATGACCAGTCTGGCGAACGTCAGTACCAGTGACGCCATCAGAACGGCGAAGGTAAATATGATGATCAAATCCATGTCGTAGCGTTCCTTGATTCGACGTGGAAACGGCTCGAAAACGGGCCGTCAATTATGCCCGATTATTCATGACCCATCTACTGCGGCTCATCAGCACCGAGATCCCTTCATCTCACTTCTCGACGATGCGCTGCATCGCCTGTGGGGCTTTTATGCCTGGAAGGTGCGATTTCGGCCTCTCGGCGCTGATTTTGCCTCGTCACGATGTCTCATGAATAATGCGGGCTAGGCCAGAAGCGTGATGATGCGCCGCTCGATATCTTTGATTTCTGCGAGGAGTTGCGGCTCGTCGTCCAGGTACATGGCGTGGACGTAAAGCACGGTTCGGTCATCGGAGACATCGAGGCTGAGGGTGCCCGGCGTCAGCGTGATGAAATTGGCCAGAATGGTGATGGCCACCGACGAGTCGAGCTGCAGCGGCACGGCGACGACGCCGGGTTTGATGTCCAGATTGGGGGTGGCGACGTCGACGGCCACTCTGGCATTGGCCTTGATGACCGACCAGATAAAGAAGAGCACAAAGCCGATGGTCCCCGGCACCTTCTGGGCGTAGCCGTCGAGCACCGGAATATGGCGCTGCATCATGGCCAGACAGAGGTAACCGAAGATAAATCCGACCACCAGCGAGGGACCGGTGAAATTACCGGTCAGAATCATCCACAGCAGGGCCAGTAAGAGATTCCAGGTAAATGGTACCATCAGTCACCTCCGTCGAAGGTTTGGTCCAGAACTTCCTGGCTTTCAGGGCTGTGTTCGGGGGTGCCCTCCAGGGAGTGTTCGATGCTGTCATGCAGGTCGACGGCCTCGATGTATTCGGCCGGATTGAGCATCTGTTCGGCGGCCTGCATCGTCAGGTCAAAGAAGGGTTCACTGTAGATGCCGAGGACCAGCGTGCAGATCACAAGCAAGATGATCGGCGTGTACATCACCCACATATCGGCATCGAGTTTCTCGCTCAATTTATGGGTGTGTTCGTTGTCTTCGGGGGCCGGACTCCAGAAGGCGTACATCCAGATTTTGACCATCGAGTACAGCGTCAATGCACCGGTGACAATGGCAATGGTGACCACCAGAAATTGGTAGCTCTCGAGGCCGGCGCGGATGACCGACAGCTTGGCGAAAAAGCCCGACAGCGGCGGAAGACCGGCCAGCGATAGGGCGGGGATAAAGAAGAGCAGTGCCAGAAAGGGTTTCTGGCGATAGATGCCGCCCAGTTGTTTGAGTTGGTAGGTGCCCAAAAGGCGGTAGACGACGCCGCTGACCAAAAAGAGATTCGTTTTCACAATGATGTTGTGAATGATGTAGAAGATACCGCCGGCGACGGCCAGTTGTCCGACTTCGGCGGGAATCTCGGGGTTGGTCTCCGTAAAGCCCAGAAGCCCCAGCGCCATGAGCATATAGCCGATCTGGCTGATGATGTGGATCGACAGGATGCGACGGAATTCAAATTGCGCCGCCGCCCCCAACACACCGGTGATCATGGTGATGGCGCCGGCCCACATCAGCACGCCGTACATAAATTCAATATCCATCGCCGGCGCCAATTCCGGCGAGAAGATCAGCGTAAAGAAGCGAAAGAGTGCGTAGGCGCCGACCTTGGTGAGCAGTCCGGCAAATAGGGCCGACACGGCCACCGGTGGCGTGTGATAGGATGCGGGCAGCCAGAAAAAGAGGGGAAACGAACCGGCTTTGATGCCAAAGGCGACCATGAACATCATGGCGATGACCAGCACCATCGGCGACTCACCACCGTGCTGCATCTCGTACTGAAAGATCTCGGCGATATGGGCCATGTTGAGCGAGCCGACGAGTCCGTAGGTCAGCCCGATGGCCGTCAGCAAGATCATCGACGACACCAGGTTGATGGTCACATATTTGACGGCACCTTCCATCTGGGCGCGCTTACCCCCCAGGACCAAAAGGGCGAAGGAGGCGACGAGCATCACCTCGAACCAGACGTAGAGATTGAAGATGTCACCGGTCAAAAAGGCGCCGGCCACACCGGCGTGCAACAGGTGCATCAACGGGTAGTAACCGAAGCGCTCGTAGCCCTCTCCGGCCGTCGCCAGCGAGTAGATGACGACCGTAAAGCCCATGATACCGGTCATCACCACCATGATCGCCGACAAGAGATCGGAGACCAGGACGATGCCAAAGGGGGCGACAAAGCCGCTCATCTCCATCGTCAAAATGCCCTGATCCTGGGTGGTGACCAGGAGGACGATGCTGGCGGCCAATAGGGCGGCGGTGCCGGCGACACCGATAACGCGCTGGGCGAGCCGGGAGCGCCATAGAACAATGGAGATCGATGCCGCCAACAGCGGCAATAAGACCGGAAGTAGGACCAGGATCTCGGAATTCATTACTTCAACTCCTTGGTCTCATCGGTCGTATTCATCTCGTCGAGGTCATCGACGCCGACGACTTCGTGGGCGCGATTGATGAGGACGACGGCAAAGGCCAGTACGCCGAAGGCGATGACAATGGCCGTCAAAATCAATGCCTGCGGAAGTGGATCGGCGGGCGGCATGGTGGCCGGCAAGGTCTCGCCGTCGGGAATCAGCGGGGGCGCTCCCTCGCGCATTCCGGCGGCCGTAAAAATGGCCAGATTGGCGGCATTGGACAGCAAAATCAGGCCGATCACCAGCTTGACGATGCTGCGTCTCAAGATCATGTAGACGGCGGCCGCAAAAAGGGCGCCGACAACGATTGCCATCAGCGGTTCCATGTCATTCCTCCGCCTCGGCAAGCGCCAGCACAATCGCCAGCACCGAGCCGATTACAGTGAGGTAAACGCCGATATCGAATAGTAGCGGCGTCGAGAGTGCGACTTCTCCAAAGAAGGGAAATTCCGGGCGCCACCACAGGGCCGTAAAGTAGGGGTGGCCCAAAAACATCGCCGGAAGTCCGGCGATGGCGCCCAGAAATAGCCCCACACCAAAGAGGTCGTAGGGCGAAAACCGGATCAGATCCCGGGTTCGCTCGACATCAAAGGCAAAGAGGTACAGGGCAATGGCTCCGGCGGCGACGAGGCCGGCGATAAAGCCTCCGCCCGGCTCGTTGTGGCCGCGAAGCAGCAAAAAGATGGAGAATAACAGCTGCAGCGGCAACAAAAAGCGGGTTGCCGTTATTAAAATCAGGGACTGGGACTTGATCACGACTCGTCCTCTTCTTCATCCGTGACGCGGAATTTGACCATGGCGTAGACGCCCATGGCTGCCAGGGCGAGCACGAAAATTTCGCCCAGCGTATCCAGAGTTCGATAATCGACGAGCACGACGTTGACGATGTTGCGGCCGTGGGCCAGCGTCTCGCTTCCGGCGATATGCCCCGCCGAGATGGCATGTTCGACCACTTCCTGTTGGCCGACGGCCAGCAGCAATACGGTGACTGTGGTGCCGACCAAAATGCCGATGATGATGTCGCGGATTCGGTCGAATTTCGAAGAGAACTGAACGAATCCGGGCAGTCGATACAGCACCAACACCAGCAGGATGACCGTCAGGGTCTCGACGAGCATCTGGGTAATGCCGAGGTCTGGCGCGCTAAATAGAATGTAAATGAGGGCCACCGTAAAGCCGACGACGCCTGTAGAGGCGACGGCGCCCAGGCGCGATGTGGTCATGGTCGCAAAGAAGGCGGCCGACAGCATCACGCCAACGACGATGACGTGGTAGAACTCGACGTCAAACGAGATGACCAGCGACTCGTCGAAGTAGGTCAAGAAGGTGTAGCCGACCAGGGCGACCATCGTCAGCAAGATGGTGGTGATGTAATTTCTCAGATAGCCGTTTTGAATCACCCGGGTCTGGCGGTTGGCGAGCCAGGGAAGGCCGTTGTTCATCAGCAGGTTGTAACCGGCCTCCGGCCCCTTTTCGTAGAGCCACTCCAGGCGGTTCATCTGCTCGCGGACCGTGTCCCACTTCCAGTAGACGGCCAGGCCAGCGGCGATGCTGACAATGCTCATGACCAGCGCCGTATCAAAGGCCGACGGGATCGGATGGAGGCTAAACTCGAAGGGCGCCGTGCTGATGGCGGCCACCGACTGCTGGACGATGATTTCGTCGACCCAGGTCAGTGTCACAAAGGTGATGATGCTCATCGAGGCCAGGACCACCGGCCCCAGAAGCATCGACAGCGGCGCCTCGTGGGGTGCCTTCGGGGTATCGGCCAACTCGCCCCAGAAGGGTCGAAGTCCCAATACCAGGGCGACGGCGACGCCCATAATCCCGGTGCCGACGGCGAGAACGCTCAGTACAATGTGGAAGTGGTTTGCGCCGAGGACGGCGGCGAACATCAATTCCTTGCCCCAGAACCCGAGGAGCCCGAAGAATCCACCGAGGCTCAAGGCGGCGACAAGAGCGGCGCCGAAGGTGACGGGCATCTTCGATTTGAGGCCGCGAAGTACGGTCAGGTCCTTGGTGCCCGCCTCGTGGTCGACGATGCCGGCGACCATAAACAGCGTCGCCTTGTACATCGCGTGCGCCAGAAGGAAGACGATAAAGGCCTGCATGGCGTATTCGGTGCCGATGCCGATGAGCATGGTCAGCACGCCGAGGGCCATGATCGTGGAGTAGGCCAGAACTTGCTTATAGCCCTTTTGGCGCAGGGCGAAATACATGCCCATAAACATGGTGATGGCACCGACGACGGGCAGCACGGTCATCCACAGCGTGGTGTCGCCGAGCGCCGGGTGGAGTCGAGCCAGCAGGTAGATGCCGGCCTTGACCATTGTCGCCGAGTGCAAAAAGGCGCTGACCGGAGTCGGTCCGGCCATGGCGTTGGGAAGCCAGAAGTGAAACGGGAATTGCGCCGACTTCGTAAAGCAGCCGATCAAGATCAGAATGACCGTCGGCGTATACAGCGTGTGGTCGGCGATGGCCCCCGGATTATCCATGGCCAGTCGGACGATCTCCGACATCGACCAGCTTCCGGTGAGCATCGCCAGCATGATCAGCCCGGCGAACATCGCCAGGCCGCCACCGACGGTGACCATCATGCTCTGGTGGGCGCATTTCCGGTACTTTTTGTTGTCGTGGTAGTAGCCGATGAGCATAAAGGAGGTGATGCTCGTCAGCTCCCAGAAGACGAACATGGCGATCAGATTATCACTGAGCACCAGTCCGAGCATGGAGGCCATAAAGCCGAGCAAAAAGACGTAAAACCGCGCAATATCGCGGTCGCCTTTGAGGTAGCCCCCGCCGTAGATGAGGATGAAGGTGCCGATGACGCTGATCAGCAGCGCAAACATCAGCGACAGCCCGTCGACGTACATCGTCAGATCGACGTCGAGTGTCGGGACCCAGGGGTAGTAAAACTCCAGGGTCTCGCCGGCCATCACCTCCGGGACGAATGTCGCGAAGTAGACGGCCAGACAGGCCGGTAAAATGGCGAAGAGCCAGCCCGCTTTATCCCTGGCGGCTTGGTAGATCCAGGGGGCGAGTATGGCCAGTACAAATCCGGAAAGAACGGCAAACAGCATGGCGGTTTTGCTTCCCGTCGCTGTGCCCGGACCCCGAATTTACGCACGGCGACGAGGTCGTTGATCGGTCGCCATTTGGGTGGGACGGGCTGTCATCTGGTTACGTCGACAGACCCCGCGTCGACCGCGGAGCGGCGCGCACCATAACCAAGCGGTATGCCGTTGGCAAGCCGTGTTCTGAGATGTTCCCTGGGGGCTCCCGACAGCGCAGAGAACGGCAGGAAGGCGTGATAATATTGCCGTCGGAGCGACTTCGATCAGTCCGCGTCCGGGATACAGTAACCGAGTTCTTCGTGGCAGTACTCAAAGTAGTCGACGCAGTCCGAAGGTTCGGTACAGGGCTCGGTCTCAGTACAGCCCCCATCGTGGCAGACAGTGTTGTCTTCGTTCTCGAGGCAGTCAGCGTGGGAGGTGCAAATGCCATCGGCGTCGTTTTCGACGGACTCTTCGTCATCGCCCGGGAAACAAATACCGATGTCCTTTTCGCAGCGCGGAAAATTCTCGGAGCACTGTTCGTCGCTGTCACAGGAATTGGTTTCCGTACACCAGTTATTGTGACAGATCGCGCCGTCGGCCAGGCACTCGGCGTGTTCGGTGCATTCACCATCGCCCTGGTTGACAGAAGTTTCGTTATCGTCGGGGTCATCGTTTTCGACGGAATTGTCATTTTCGACGGATTCGTCATTTTCGGAATCATCGATCTGTACGGGGATGTCCTCGAGATCGGTAAACAACCCCTCACATCCGGCGGAAAGCCCGACGACGAGTATTGCGGCGATGACTGATAACGAGCGCAATAACATGATGACACCCCTGGTTAATCGGCAGGATTGGGTATTTTAATAGATTGAAACCATACCGGGAACGAAGCGGCTTCTCAACGAAGGTCAGCGGCCGCGTTGCCGAGTCCGGCGGCGGTGCGAACGCGATCCATGACGTCGTCGACGATGGGCCGGACGCGATCGGCGCCCTTTGCCAGGACGTCGTCGAGGTGTGCTTCGTCGGCCCGTAGTTCTTCGTAGCGCTCGCGGTGCGGCGCAAAATGGTCGCGGATCGTCTCGAAGAGCTCGATTTTGGCGTGGCCGTAGCCATATCCACCGGCCCGGTAATTATCCTCCATCTCGGCGACATCGGCGTCGTCGGCGACCAGACCGTACAAATCGACGATGATCGAGTCCTCCGGATCTTTGGGCTCATCGAGCGGTGTGGAGTCGGTCTCGATGGCCATGACCTGGTCTTTGATGGTCTCTGGCGACGCCAGAGGCTCGATGACGTTGCCGTAGGACGCCGACATTTTGCGGCCGTCGACGCCGGGAACGGTGGCCACGTTGTCGCGGATCTTGGCCTCCGGAAGCTTGAGATAGTCGCCGTCGAAGGCGCTGTTGAATTTGCGCGCCATGTCGCGGGCCATCTCCAGATGTTGGAGCTGGTCGGAGCCCACGGGTACCACATCGGAGTCGTAGATCAGGATGTCGCTGGCCATGAGCACGGGGTACGAAAAGATGCCGTGGTTGATCTCGTTTTCCTCGCCCGCCGCTTTGGCCGCCTTGTAGGCGTGAGCTCGCTGCAACAGCCCCATGTGGGTGACGCAACTGAGCATCCAGGTCAGCTCGGTGACCTCCGGGATATCGGATTGGCGAAAGAAGGCGGCGTTGTCGGGATCGAGCCCAAAGGCCAGAAACGTGGCCGTGATGTCGTAGACGCATCGGCGCATCGTCGCCGGGTCGTGGACCGTGGTCAACGCGTGGTAGTCGGCGACGAAGTAAAAGGCGTCGTAGTTGTCCTGTAATTCGATCGCCGGCTCGATCATGCCCAGGTAGTTTCCCAGGTGGGGAGTTCCCGTCGGTTTGATGCCCGAGAGGCTTCGCTTTCGTTGGGTCGTCATCGGCATTCCGTGGTTGAAATTGGCCCTGGCTAGACAGCGTTTCGGAATATCGGTAACACAGCGTTCCTTCCCCTTCCAGTGCGGGCCGGCACGGTCGCTCCGGCATTTCCCATTGGCCAAAAGGGGCAGGCAGAGACGAGTCCGGTTTACAACGGGACCGTTTCTTTCCAGAATGCGCCGGAAAAACGAGATTTCTCAATTGCTAACATCCGTTTGAGCAGGGCAATTCGATGGCCTCCCAGAACGACGAACAAAACGATACCGATATCAAGGGCGTCAGAAAGCGCGATAAATCTGCGTCGGCGAGCCCGGAGCCGCAGCCCGAGCAGCCGGAGGAGGAAGACGGTGTCGTGCGGGCTCCACAGGCGCCGACGACGGCGCCGATGCCCTCCACGCCCAGTGAGGAGGAGTCCGACTCCAGCGCCTCCGGTGATTCGACGTCGGAACAAGATTCGTCCGACGACTCCGGTGGCAGCCAGGGCTTTCAATTCGGCGACAATGAAGCGACGATGGACGACTTCGCGGCGATGCTCGACGGCGACGGCGGAGAAGTCCCGGAGCGGCGCCGCTTTGAAATCGGCGATTCCGTCTCCGGAAAAGTCGTCGAGATCGGAAGCCGCTATATCTTTGTCGATATCGGTCGACCCGACGAGGCGATGCTCGCCCGCGGGCGATACGAAGACGAGGAGGGCAATCTCGAGATCGCCGTCGGCGACGAAGACGTCTTTTATGTCGTCGGATTCGATGGTGGCGTCGAAATCGCCCCCGAACTCGGCGGCGGTGACAACGCGATGCAGGCCATCGAGTCCGCCTATCAGTCGGGGGCTCCCGTCTCGGGAACCGTGGTGGCCACCAATAAGGGCGGCTTCGAGGTCGAAATCGGCGGCGTCCGCGCCTTCTGTCCGATGAGCCAGATCGAGTTGGGCTATACGGAAGACCCGGAAATCCACGTCGAAAAGGAGTACCAATTCGGCGTATCCGAAATCGACGACGACGGCCGCTCGGTCGTCCTCAGTCGCCGCCAATTGCTCGAAGAAGAGCAGGCGGAGCGACGCGAACAGACCATGAAGAATCTGGAGGTCGGCGACGAGGTCGAAGGCCTGGTGACCCGGGTCGCCGACTTCGGCGCCTTCGTCGATATCGGCGGCATCGAGGGGCTGGTCCATGTCTCGGAGCTTAGCCACGTCTACTTCGACAATCCCTCGGAGGCCGTGCAGGTCGGCGACAATGTCACCGCAGAAGTCCTGGAGATCGAGGACAAGGACGCCGACAGCGACGACGGCAGTCCGCTGCGTATCAGCCTCAGCATGAAAGAGGCCGAAGACGACCCCTGGCTGGAGGTCAACGAACAATTCGCCATGGGCGAGGAGACGATGGGCACCGTGGTGCGCCTGGCGCCATTTGGCGCGTTTGTGGAGCTGTTGCCCGGCGTCGAAGGACTGGTCCACGTCTCGGAGATGAGCCGCACCGAACACGTCTCGACGCCCGATGAGGTCGTCGATGTCGGCGACGAAGTCCAGGTCGAAATCCAGGACATCGACATCATGAATAAGCGCGTCAGCCTCAGCATGGCGGCCGCCGAAGACGACCCCTGGAACGAGGTCAACGAAAATTACGCCCGGGGCCTGGAGGTCACCGGTGTGGTCGCCAATACCGAGGACTTCGGCGTCTTCGTCGACCTCGACGACGGGATCACGGCCCTTTTGCCCGTCAGCGAAATGAACCTTCCCTCCGAGGTCACGCCGCACCGCAAATTCAGCCGCGGCGAAGAGATCACGGCTCGGGTCCTCAATGTCGAGCCCGAGCGCCAGCGCATGGCCCTGACGCTCAAGTCGGCCGCCGATATCGGTCCCGACAGCGGCAAGAGCGATTCCGGCGATCAGTCCTCGGGCCCGAGTTCCTACACCGACGACGGCGGAGGATCGAAAAAGAAGCAGACGCTGGGGACCCTCGGCGATCTGATCAACGCCAAAAAGGACGATTAAAGGCAGCGCCGGC
>CAYUPT010000062.1:0-11865 GCA_964446725.1 uncultured Bradymonadales bacterium
ACAGCGGCCCCGGACGCCGATGACGATACGTTGCAGGAAGAAGGCGGCGGTGTGGAAACTCCCGAACCGGCGGAAGAGACTGGGGACGACGGGCTGGAACCGCCGGAGCAAAGCGACGCGGAATCGACGGAGGCCGCCGACGGACAGGAGCCGACAGAGGGCGCCGAAGGACCGGCGGAAACCGGACAATAAGTTGGTCATACGGAGCGATCGACGGCGGCGCCGTCGATTCCGCCGAAACCTTCGCCGAAGTTATTTGGTTGAAATAGTGGGGACTCGCGGTTTGTGTTGTACAGTAGGGGCCGGGTATCGGAGGCGGTCATCGATCAGTGAGCGACGACGGTCCCGGTCTCGTCGTAGACGGTGCGGTCGCGGCATCGCAGCCGGTGCTCGCCGTCGCCATCGGCGCGTTCGATAAAGGCCTGCCAGGCGGGCTCATCGCCGCGCTGACAGGCGTCGATGGCGTGACGCTGCCACTGGTCGGCGTCGCCGCCGTAGGTGCTGCCTGCGTGCGTGTAGCAGCCGACCAATGTGCTCAGTGCCGCCAGGGCGACGAACAGTCGTATGTGATGGAACAGCCGTTGCATATCGAATTCGGTGCCGACAGTGCGATGAGAAGCTGATGGTTATCATCACAGAGTCGGTGGCAATTGTCATCGGTCGCATCGAAGACGGAAGCCGAACGCTAAGCCCGGTTAACTGCGCAGTGCGCTTCAGGAGCCCCCTATGTCCCAGGTTTTCGGTTATATCTGCAGCGATGACAGTCTGACCTCGGAGGTCATGAAGCAATACGGCGCGCCGCTTCGGGCCATCGAGCCCGACGAGCGGGTCGGCCTCGGCATTGGCCTCCTTCAGGATGGACGATCGCTGCTTCGCAAGCATCCGCGCCGAAAGGCGACCAGTGTCGATGTGCCATCGCTGCTGGGCGATATTGCCAGCCAGTCGATCGTCGGACATGTCCGTCATCAACGCTCGGGGACGCCAAATACGCGGGATTTGCAGCCCTTTCGATTCCGCAACTGGGTCTTTAGCCAGCACTGCGACGAAACGCGCCTGCAGGGAGCCTACGACAGCCTGCGAGATGAACTGCCGGACCATATCGAGCGCAACATCGAGGGCGGCTCGATGGCAGAACTGATGTTTCACATCTTTTATACAAAGGTGGAGTCCGAGTTATCCACCACGCCAAAATCGCAGTGGCCCGAGTTGTACGCCGCAAAGCTCGCAGAGACGATGTCCCAGGTTCAGAAACGGGCGGCCAACGGGGCGGACGAATCCGTGGTGCCCATGGTGGCGGTGGCAGTCACCGATCGGTGCGTCGTCTGCGGGCGAATCGGTCAACCCGTGCACTATCGGCTTATCGAGGGCATCGAGGAGACCACCGAGGAGCCGCTATTTGCCGGCCATAACCCCAAGGCAGTGATGCACGATCGATTTCGCGCCCTGTTGGTCGCCAACGAAGTCGATGACCCGGAATGGAGCGAAATGCCGAATCACAGTATCCTGTGGGCCGATGACGACTGGAATATCGAAGTAGCCCCCGTCGAAGAGCTGTGCTGACGGCTGCCAGAAGCGCTCACGATAAAACCCCCGACCCGGAGAAATGCGGACCGGGGGTTTTTGGCGTCGGCAACATCAAAAGTGGAGGACGTAGGCGTTGTAGGAAGTGAATGTGGCGATTTCGCGCGACGGCAATACCAGGACGTAGCGGCCACTGTCATCGCTGGCGAGCATTCCACTGGCGGGATGGAAGCGAGCCTCTGAGGTGTCGGTGCGGTCGAAGGTCATGGTTTCGGTAAATCCGTTGCTATCGACGGTGCCAACTGCAGTTTGTGTCGCCATGGAGACGCCTGCGAAGAGTTCGCCGTCATCGACGAGCAGCGACAGACCGCTAGTGGATCCGATGTCGTATTCGGCGTTCACCAATTCCAGCCAGTCACCGCTGTCGTATTCAAAAATGCGCAGGTCGGTGGACGTGGTATAACCCAGGTAGACGGTATCGCCGTCGATGGCGACGTCGGCGTCGGAAATAAATGATGCCGAGACGTCCTGAGAGGGCGTCTGGTCTGTCCAGTCGTCGCCGTCGTAGTGCCACAAGCCGAGTTCATCATCGCCGGAACACAGATTGCCGAGGCGTTCGCAGCGGGTCATCACGACCCACAATTCATCGCCGTCGGCCCGGAGTTGTTCGAGATAGGGATCGTCGCTGAAATCGGTGTGAGGGAAGTCGAGATCATTCCAGGCAGTGCCGTCCCACATCTGAACTTCCGTGGTATCCGGGGTAAAGTTGGTGGTTCCCGTCGGGGCGGAGACGGTGGTCCAGGCGATGGCGGTCTGGTCGTCGCTGACGCTTGTGACATCGACGGCTGCGCGGCGGTCAGAGATATCGGCGGGAAGTGTACCAAAGAGATTCCAACCCGCCGGGTCGGCGTCGCCGTCAAAGTGCTGGAGCATCGGCGACAGGGTACCGTCGTATTCGTCGAAGAGGGCGATCAGTGGCTGATCGTCGTCGGCGAAGTCGAGACCGATGTAGGGATCGGCATCCTTGCTGTTGGGACTGTCGGCGTAGGTCGGCTCCAGCGGTGAGGCGAGATGGTTCCAGTGACCGCTGTCGAATCGACTGGCGTAGATGTGCGATGACGGTCGGCGATTGGCACTACTGCTCTCACTCCAGGCGACGACCGGTCGGGAGGCGCCGTCGATGGACAATTCGATCTCGGTATTGGTCTGTAGCCCGTTGGAAATATCGGCGGGGGCGATGCGGTCGCCGACCTGGTGTGCGCTGCCGATCTCGAAGGTGTAGATTGCGCCGGCGTCCAGCGAATTGCCGGCCCGGTCTTCGATGGTGTCGTGGACTTCGACTTCGATCTCGTCGCCGTCCTCAAAGAGTTGGGGATCGTCGAGGGTGACGGCGATAAACGCGTCGTCGATAGCGAGCGAAAATGCCAGGTCGTCGCCGGCGGCGTCGCGCACTTCCACGGCGTCGGAGGTCGTCACCGAGTCACTGTCGACCGGTCGAGAAAAGACGACGGCCAGGCTGCGCTCCGGATCGAAGTAGCGGGCGCCGTCGACGGGATCGGTGTACTCGATGGTCAAATCCGATTGCCAGCTAAATACCGACAGGGGCTGAGATTCGGCCGTGCTGTCGGCACCGGTGGCCTCGACGGTGACATCAAATTCAGCGCCGTCCTCCAGGTCATCGATGGTGAAATCGGTGGAGTCCGAGGGCAGTTCTTCGACGTCACTGCCGTCGTCGGAGTCGATGCGGTAGCCCAGTGTGTCGTAGTCGCCGTCGGCGTTAAACTCGACGGTCACCGATGTCTCACTGGTGTAGTGGGGAGTTTCGGGGGACGTGATCTCGACGGTCGGCGATACGAGATCGTCGTCGTTGTCCTGATCGTCGTCGTTGTCCTGGTTGTCGCCGTTGTCCTGGTTGTCGCCGTTGTCCTGGTTGTCGCCGTTGTCCTGGTTGTCGTCGTTGTCCTGGTTGCTATTCTGGGCGATATTTTGCCCGTTTTCGTCGGCCGGGTCCTCGCCACATCCGCCGATTAACATCAGGGCCAGAACTACGGGGAGCGTGGTATTCGATAGTCGAAATCGCATGGGATCTCCGTCTTGAGAGTCGTGGACCGGGCAGAGTGCACGAAAGGAGAGCCGCTGTCCAGAATGGCGGGGGGCCTTCGATGGGAGACAATAAAAAACCCTCGCGCCGAGCTATCGGCGCGGGGGTTTTTGTTGAGCGTCGGTCTATCGATCAGCCGACGTGTTCATTGCCCATCTGGCGAAGCACCATGTGGAGAATGCCGCCATTTCGGAAATAACCGAGTTCGGCGGGGGTATCGATGCGGCAGTCGACCACAAATTCGGTGGTCTCGCCGGTTTCCGGATCGGTGGCCGTGACGTTGACGTCTTGCATCGGCTCCAGATCGTTGTCGATATCGATGTTGTAGACCTCTTGGCCGGTAAGGCCCAGAGATTCCGGGGTGTCGCCCTCTTTGAATTGCAGCGGGAGAACACCCATGCCGATGCAGTTGGAGCGATAGATTCGCTCGTAGCTCTCGGCGATGGTGGCCCGGATTCCAAGGAGATAGGTTCCCTTGGCGGCCCAGTCGCGACTGGAACCCATGCCGAAGTTGATGCCGGCGATGGCAACCGTCGGAACGCCGTGCTTCTGGTATTTGACGGCGGCGTCGTAGATGAAGCATTCCTCGCCGGGTTCCGGAGCGACATCGGTCTCGTAGTTGAGCTCAACCGGGTCGTCGGGCGTACCTTCCGGGCCGAGATAGGTGGTGTATCCACCTTCGGTGCCGGGGGCGAGCTCGTTGTTGAGACGGACATTGCCGAAGGTGCCGCGGGTCATGACCTGGTCATTCCCCCGGCGCGAGCCGTAGGAGTTGAACATCGACCGCTCGACGCCGTTTCGAAGCAGATAGCGTCCGGCCGGGCTGTCGACGGGAATGACACCGGCGGGGCTGATGTGGTCGGTGGTGGTATTGTCACCGACTTTGACCAGGCAACGGGCGTCTTCGATGGGCTCGATATCGGGGACGTCGAGTTCCATGTCGACGAAAAACGGCGGCTCCTGAATGTAGGTGGAGTCGTCTTTCCAGCTGTAGACGTCGCCGGTATCGGCGTCGAGTTTCTGCCATTTTTCCGGGCCTTCGTAGACCTCGTCGTACTTCTCGAGGAAGTCCTCGCGGCCGACAAAACGGCGCATGAAGTCGCGGATTTCCTGGTTCGACGGCCAGATATCTTCCAGATAGACATCATTGCCGTCGTCGTCGGTGCCGATGGGATCGTTGTACATGTCGATATCCATCGTCCCGGCGATGGCGTAGGCGACGACCAGGGGCGGGCTGGCCAGGTAGTTGCCCTTGGTGTGGGGGCTGACGCGGCCCTCGAAGTTGCGGTTCCCGCTCAGGACTGAGCAGGCGACGAGATCTTCGTCGATGATCGCCTCTTCGACGGGCTCGGGAAGCGGGCCAGAGTTACCAATGCACGTGGTGCATCCGTAGCCGACGGTGTGAAAGCCCAGTTCCTCGAGGTCGTCCGTCAATTCGGCGGAGTCGAGGTACTTGGTGACCACACGGGAGCCGGGCGCCAGCGAGGTTTTGACCCAGGGCTTGGTCTTGAGTCCCTTTTCCCGGGCATTGCGCGCCAGTAGTCCGGCGCCGAGCATCACCGCCGGGTTCGACGTATTGGTGCAGGAGGTGATGGCGGCGATGACAATGTCGCCGTCGGTCAGATCGAAGGTGTTGCCCCGAAATTCGACATTTTCGGCCTTCGTCTTCTCGGGCTTGTCGAAGGTCTTTTCGCAGTGCATCTGGAAGTCGCCCTGCATCTCGCTCATCAGGACGTGCTCGTGGGGGTTTTTCGGTCCCGCAAGGCTGGGCTCGACATCGCCGAGGTCCAGTGTCAATTCCGAGCTGTAGGTGACGTCGTAGTCGTCGTTTCGCCACAGGCCATTGAGCTTGGTGTACTTCTCGACGAGATCGATCTGATCTTCGTCGCGACCCGTAAGATGGAGGTAGTCGAGCGTCTTCTGATCGATCGGGAAGTAGCCCATCGTGGCGCCGTATTCGGGCGACATATTGGCGATGGTGGCCCGGTCGGCGAGCGTCAGGTCTTTGAGGCCCGGTCCGTGGAATTCGACAAAGTCGCCGACGACGCCGTGAGCGCGAAGCATCTCGGTGACCTTGAGGACAAGGTCGGTGGCCGTGGCGCCCTCTTTGAGTTCGCCGGTCATCTCGAAGCCGACGACATTGGGCATCAGCATATAGATGGGCTGGCCGAGCATGGAGGCTTCGGCTTCGATGCCGCCGACGCCCCAGCCGGTGACGCCCAGACCGTTGATCATGGTGGTGTGACTGTCGGTACCGACCAGTGAATCCGGGAAGGCGACCTGTTCGCCGTCGCGTTCCTCGGTCATGACTGCATCGGCCAGATACTCCAGGTTGACCTGGTGGACGATGCCCGTTTCCGGCGGTACCAATGAGAAGTTATCGAATGCCTGCTGACCCCATTTGAGGAACTCATAGCGCTCTTTGTTGCGCTCAAATTCCTTCTTGGTGTTGATCTCCATGGCATCCGACGTACCGAATTGATCAACCTGTACGGAGTGGTCGATCACGAGGTCGGCGCGGCTCCAGGGATTGACCTCCGAGACGTCTCCGCCCCAGCGGTCCATGGCACTTCGGCAGGCCGCAAGGTCGACGACGGCCGGGACACCGGTCAGATCTTGAAGGACGACGCGGCCCGGTTTGAACGGAACTTCCTGTTCCGGGACGTTTTTGGCGTCGTAGCCGGTCAGGGCTTCGATGTGCTTTTCGGTGACGGTCTCACCGTCGAAGTTTCGAAGGCACGACTCCAACAGAACTTTGATCGTGTAGGGCAACTCGTCGACGTCACCCAGGCCCGCCTCTTCGAGCGCTTTGAGTGAATAGGCGGTGTATTCGCCCTTGTCGGTGTCGAATTTTTTCTTGGAATCCCAGGGATTCTTCGGATCGGTCATGGCGCTCCTCGCGTCGGATCGGTGTTTGAGTTTGCATGTGGAATAACTCCAGCCTCTGGAAGCATAAGGACAGCAGAGGGATAATGAAAATTGATTGATTTTATTGTTGCGATAAATATTGATGATGAGGTGCCGGAGAGCGGATTGGCCTTATTACTCCCCCGGGCATCAGTGTAGGGATTTCGTTGAGACGGCGTGTAGTACACGGCGATATTGGAGACAATTCATCAGTCAACGGTTAGGATTGGGGGCGCCCACGGTCTCAGGGCGTTGGGACGGGAGGCGGTTGAAATTATGGTTGCGAAATCTTCGAGCCGTGGAACCTCCAGAGCTGGAAGTTTTGATGTGGAGCTGTACCGTTTATCGGCCAGAAGTCCGGCGCCCAGTGCCAGGAGGAGCACCCGATGGAATTGACTCAACTTAAGACCTTTATCGCCATTGCCCGCGAGGGACAGATGACGCGAGCCGCCAATCAGCTTCATTTGACCCAGCCGGCGGTCAGCGCCCAGCTCGCCAAGCTGGAAGACGAGCTCGACCAGCGACTCTTCGACCGAACGCCAAAGGGCATGAAGTTGACGGAGGGCGGCGAGACCTTTCTGGGTTATGTCGAAGAAGCCATGGAGCGGCTGGAGGATGGACGGGTGGCCCTCGATGAATTGATCGGATTACAGCGGGGTTCGCTGTCGGTCGGCGGCGGGGCGACGGCGACGACCTACCTGTTGCCGCCGATTCTGGGGCGATTTCACGAGGAGCACACGGGGATTCGATTTTTCGTCCGCGAACAGTCGAGTCAGCAATCGGTCCACGATGTGCTGGCCGGTGACCTGGATCTGGGAATTGTGACACTGCCCATCAAAACCCCCGATGAGACGCGGGAGTCCACCGGCAAGTTGAAGGTCGAGGAGTGGGTGGAAGATGAGCTTCGATTGCTCGTGCCGCCCGAGGATCGGTTGAGCTGTCGCGATCACTTCCAGTGGACCGATCTCCACGAGCAGCCGCTGGTACTATTCGAGGCCGGCTCGGCGGTCAGGGGCATTCTCGACGAGCGCATTGAGGCCGCCGATATCGATGTCGATATCGTCATGGAGCTTCGGGCCATCGAGTCCATCAAACAGATGGTCGCCCAGGGGATCGGCGCCGGTTTCGTCAGCCAATTTGCGCTGGAGGGACCGGATGTGGGGCTTCGATGTGTGGAAGACCCCATCCGGCGCCGACTGGCCGTCATTTATCGCGTCGACCGCACGCAGTCACCGGCGACCCGGGCCTTTCTGGAGATGATGCGCCAGTAACATCGTTGTGATGCGCTGCCGGACTGTGCGCGGATCGTTGTTGCGGACTTAGCCGAGGCGACGCTCGACTTCGCGCAAGACGGTGACGCGGTCTTTGTGGGCTGCCTCATAGGAGCGGACTTGGTGGAGCGCAAAGGTCGAAAGTCCGTCGAGTGCGTCGTTGACCTCGCCGACGTTGAGGTCGTCGTAGTTGTCGATTGGCGGCGCTCCAATCGACGCCTTGGCCTCTTTGAGGGCGTTGGCGCGCTGTCGAATCGTGGCCGCGCTCTGGGAGACGACGGGGACGTTATCGAGCAGGTCAGCTGTCGTCGACAGCGTCGAGGCGCTCAGATCGTAGACCGCCGAAAGTGAGTTATTCTGAAGACGAACGGCAATTTCCGTGGTCTGAACTTCGAGGCTGTTGAGCCATTGACGGAAGTGGTCGCGAGCGTCATCGCGTCTGTCCTGGAGCTGTTGTTGGATGGCGGCGATGCGCTCTTCGGAGACGTCGAATCGGGAGAGAAGTGACTGTGTCATTGGGATACTCCGTGGCTGTTGTGGTGAACGTCAATACGTCGTTTTTAGTTCATTACCCCTCAGATCATAGCGTATGACGCAGTGCGTCACAAACCGTTTGACGCAACGCGTCATCGCTGGTTGTGGAGCTACAGCAACGGAAAGTCCTATTTGTCCACAATTGTACCGGTGGCGGTGGTTGTTGCCGTCTGTGCCCGAATTTTGATCGGTGTATCGCTGATGGGGCGGTAATCTTCCGGTGGAGATGGGAAGCTTTGCCGGAGTGGCGTCGGTAGCGCTGGAAGGATTCAGCGCTCTGGGGGCGTCGAGGGCCTGGGTTGTGGTGGGTACGAAACGTTGTGGCGGCGGTGGTATTCGGCGAGCGCCCGGGGAAGTGGGGGATGGTCGGTGTCGCAGTGGTGGTGTGTACGTCGGGGAGCGGAGTCTTCGGGGGCGCCGATGTGGACAGCCCCCAAACGCCCACCGATCAGCGCTGATTGCGTTGGGCTTTTTGTACGATCTGCTCCAGGATTTCGACGTCCAGTCCCACGGCGTCGGCGGCCTGTTCGTAATTACCGTCGGCGGCCTTGATGGCGATCATGACCTGTTGCTGGAGGTCACCGCTGGAGCCGACCAATGAGTCGACACTGACGGCCTGGGTCTTGTCGGCGGTATTGGCCTGTTTGGTCTGGCTGTGGGCGTGGTTTTCGTAATTGCCTCGACGCCGGTACACAAAGACGGCATCGCCGATTTCGATCTCGTCGCCGTCATCGAGAATGTATTCCTCGTCACTGCCGAGGGTGCGTCCGTTGACCGTGGTTCCGTTGGAGCTATTCATATCCGAGATGTGGATCGAGGTGCCGGTGCCCGTTAGCAGGGCGTGGCGATCGGAGGCGGTGTCGTCGGCGACCTGAATGTAATTGGCGACGCCGCGGCCGACGCTGGCCATGCGCTCGCCGACGTGAAACGCCTTGCCTTTGACGGCGCCCGCTTTTCCGACGAGCCAGTTTAATTGTTGTTGATCCTGAGACGGCGCTGTCGCCTGCTTTGAGCGCCCGTTGGACTTCGTCGTCGAGGCGGGCTGCTTCTGGCGTTGGGAGCGAGAGCGCTCATTGCTGCGCGAGCCCGTCTGCTTTCGCCACAGCAGGGCGATGCCCACCAGGGCAACGAGGAGAACGGCGCCAACAACAAGTGTTTCAGTATCCATCGGGGGATTCCTGCATTCAAAATAGTCGGAACTTCGTTGAGCCTTCGGCGACCTGCATCGTAATCGGTGATTGCCGGAGACACAATTTTTTTCATGTCGGCGACGCCGCCCCCTGGTTGCCACGGAGTAACCGGGGGGCGGATCATGTCGACGGGAAATGGGTTATCCGCCGTTATTCAGCGGCACCCACAATGTCCATTAAGGTCTCGTAGGCACCGGTGGCGCTGAGGACCAAGACGAGAATGGCGACGGCCAAAATGACCGTGCGAATATGCCACAGCCATACTGTGGGAAGCCAGTCGCGGGTCGCCGGACCGAGGCCTTTGAGCAACTCATCTTTGGCGTCGGTGAAAAACCAGCCGGCAAATAAGACAAGAAGCCCCATTCCAAGCGGAAGCAGGACTTCGGCGACGACGCCGTCATAAAGGTCGAGAATCGAGCCGTCAAAGGCGGTGGGAATGCCGACGATAAACACGATGACGCCGACGCCGATGGTGGCCGGAATGCGTTCGACCTCGAAGTGATCGATCACAAAGGAGACGATGACCTCCAGGATGCTGATACCACTGGAGACGGCGGCGATGACGACAGTTCCGAAGAAAAAGGCGCCGATCATTTCGCTGGCCGGCGCCTCGGCGATGGCCTCTCCGAAGCCGACGAATAGGGCGCCGGGGCCCGGATTGGCGGGATCGACACCGACCGAGAACAGCACCGGAAAAATCACCAGGCCCGCCATCAGTGCAATGGCGGTATTAAAGCCGACGATCCAGCCGGAGTCGACGACCAGATTGTCATCATCGGCGATATACGAGGAGTACGTGATCATCGCCCCCATGCCCAGCGACAGCGTAAACAGCGCCTGGCCGGCGGCACTGGGCAAAAGCTCCATCCAGTTGTCTCGAAGCGCATCGAATTCCGGTGTCAGATAATAGGTCAGCCCTTCACCGGCGCCCTCCAGGGTCAGCCCGAAGACGATCAGCCCCAGCAACAGCACGATAATTGCCGGGACCAGTATTTTGGTACAGGCCTCGATCCCGCGCTTGATGCCGAAGGCGACGATGCCCACGGCAATCACCATAAATAGGGCGTGAAAACCCAGGGCCTCGATGCCGAACGAGACCTCCCCGAAATAGCCCGCCGGGTCGTCAAAATAGGCACCGGTGATGCTGGCCCCGGTGTAGCGGATCGTCCACCCGGCGACGACCGAGTAGTAGGCGAGGATGATAAAGCCCGTGATCACGGCCAGAATCCCGACAAATGACCATTCTTTATGGCCCAGCCGCTCGAAGGCGTCGATCGGGTTTCGCTGTGAGCGCCGGCCGATCGTAAACTCCACGAGCATCGCCGGAAGTCCAATGATCAGGATGATGGCGACGTACATCAGCAAAAAGGTCGCTCCTCCTTGCTCACCGACCTGAAACGGAAAGCGCCAGACATTGCCCAGTCCGACGGCGCTGCCGACGGCGGCCAGAATAAATCCGATCCGTGTACCCCAATGCTCTCGTTCACTCATCCTGATCTCCCGGGTGTACTGCGTGTAGCGACAACGTCGAAGAATTCTCGTGAAATTCTGGTGGTGACTCGTCGACCGAGCCTTCTCGCCGTGGTCTGCGCATCGCACCAGGACGGCAAATGGTTTGGTCACCACGTGTTTTCTGCGTCATAAGCAACCCGATAGTGTCGGCGACAGGGCGGTGATCGTCAAGCAACGATGCCCCGAAGTATGCGGCGTGGCACGTCCGTGATGGGGGCGGAAATAATTCGGTTTCGGGGCGTGAGTAATGGGCCGATATTGCTCCTTTTTGTCGCGCCGAGGGTGCGACATAAGCCACTATTTTGGGGGGTATGCGCGATTTTGGCCCTCTCGATATGGCCGTGGGCTATGGCGGTCTCGACGGGGGAACGAAATGAGCCCGAAATGCGACGTCACTGGCGGGTTGTTTTGAGGTGGTAGGGCTGTCTTCGAGGGCTTTGTCGACCCGATATCGGGTGTGTTTGGGAAGAGTCGTAATGGGATGGAGCCGGAGAGGAACTGTACGGTCGAGACATACACACAGATGTGGGATGGAAGTGAAGAGAGTCACTTCGAGTCGAAATTTCCCCGCCCATCACGAATGTGAGGTTTGGTCTGCTCAGGAGACAAGCGACGCCGCCAAAAGCCCCGGTTCTTCGGGAGGCGGTGACTCGCAGGTGATGGGAGCCTCCTTTCGAAGCTGGATGGTTCCGCAGGGGAATGTGACGCTGGTCTGCCCCTTTCGGTAGCGCTGGCGTTTCGTCTCGTAGTCTTCCAGAAACTGGTTGTGGCGGTCGATGGCGTCGCGCAACACTCCGGTATCCTTGCAGGCAAATCGGGGATTGATGGT
>CAYUPT010000063.1:0-11864 GCA_964446725.1 uncultured Bradymonadales bacterium
GTGCCGATCCGGCGATTGCCAGAATGAATCATGCGCTTCGTCTTCCGGTCCCGATCACTGCGAAGTTCCGAACGAGGGCTGAGAAGCTATCAACAACGTCAGAGTCTCCCGGCGCGATGTCCGACCGATTTAGACCGCAGCGTGGGTCGAACATCTCCGGCGCTGGCTTCCAGAAGCCGCCGGACGCATTCCGACGACCGGCGACTGTCTGCTTCGCGACGATGGGCCCGCGATTAGATTTGTCTCGTTACCGTCGACACACCCATCGGTGCGCCATGGAGGAGACTCATGAAACAACTCGATCTCAAACACACCGGACTGGTCATTACCGACCCTCAAAACGACTTCCTCAGCGAGGAGGGCGCGGCCTGGAAAATGGTCGGAGACAGTGTCGAAGAGAATAATACCATCGAACACCTCGAACAGTTGCTGGAGGCCGTAAAAAACCAGGACATCCCGGTATTTATCTCACCGCATTACTACTACCCGACCGACCGACGACCCAACGGCCCGACTCACCGACCGCGGGTATAATCCGGTGTCATATTGTAGGCTTTCTGCAGAGGGGACATCGCATCGAGCCGTCGGCAGCGGTCGCCCCCTACTCGGCCGCTGCCTCGCCGTCTCGTTCCTTCCAGACGAATAGATACCAGGCGACGGGAAAGACGGCGGCGTTCCCGATGACGAGCGCCGCCAACCAGGCGCGTTTCCCCGTCGTTTCCACCGCCTGGCTGTGCCAGACTGCCCGGCCGAGAACAACGGCCAGCCCCACAGCGCAGATCAGGCCGACGAGTCCGACGATCCCGGCAACGAATATTATTTCGGTGGACAGAACCAATTCCTCGCCCACCGCCACATCCCGCCAGTTCAGACTCGGATCCCGCGGATCGTAGCCGAATTTGCGCTCGAACTCTGCGGCCCAGCGGTTCTCGCGCCAGCCCGGCCAGATGGCCACGAATCCCGCACAGACCATCGGGATCAGACTCACAACACCGATTATACGCTTCTTCAATCGCGACATCAGCTCTCCATACCTGGGACCGCCGGCCATATCGAGGGCCACCGGGCTCCTCGCCCGCTGACTCCAAGCAAGCCCACAGCGCCTCGCACCATCAGCCTCGACGTTGCGACCCGGCGATATTCAATCCTTCCCTCCGGCCGGGCACCTGGCCTTCATCATGCAGTTACGTTCTCAGCACACTGGGCGTCGGTATTTGCCAGCGGCGTCTGTCACCGGGGCCGGACCGACCTCAGCGGGTGACCCGCAGTCCGTAGACGACGGCCCGGCGCAGCAATCGCTCGCGCATCGACGCCGGGTCGTCGAGCTTCATGCGCCGCAGGTGCTCGTCCCAGCGTCCCGATGTGGAGGCGCCGAGTTGGCCGGTATCGACGTCGGGAATTTGAAATGACTGGATATCGTCGACGACCCCCTTGAGGTGTTC
The DNA here is from genome assembly GCA_964446725.1 of uncultured Bradymonadales bacterium. GTDB lineage: Bacteria > Myxococcota_A > Bradymonadia > Bradymonadales > Bradymonadaceae > SLJM01. The sequence continues at coordinate 1,443 of CAYUPT010000063.1, forward strand.
CAGTGCTTCCACCAGGTCGAGTTCCACCTCCGTCAGGGCGCTGCCGAAGGGACACCGCTCGATGACGCCCCGGTCGCGAAAGGGGGCCAGGGCCTCGTCGATGCGCTCCGGCCGATTCGACCGGGCGTGCTCGGGAATCCGGTAGTCGCCGGGCAATTTTCCGCTCTCTTTGGCCTGTTGCACCAGCGATGACTGAAAGCGAGCATCGCAGACGCCGATGAGCTGGTCGATGACCTCCTGGTCGGTTCGCCCCCGCAGATCGGCGATGCCGTATTCGGTGACCACAATATCCCGGAGGTGGCGCGGCACCGTGGTATGTCCGTAATTCCAGACAATATTGGACCGGACCTCGCCGTCGCTTTTGCGCGTCGACGGAAGCATGATGATCGACCGTCCATCCTCCAGATAATGGGCCTGGGAGACAAATTCGTACTGGCCGCCGACGCCGCTGACGACGCGGCCGTCTTCCAGCCCGTCGGAGACCACCGAGCCCAGTGCGGTGACCATCATTGCCGAGTTGAAAAAGCGGGCGTCGACGCGCTGTTGTCGCTTCTGTTCTTCATTGCCGTACAGCAGGTTGGTGAACCGGACGGCGCGCATCGACAGCCTTCGGCGCATCTCGTCGTCAAGGTCGCGGAGTTCGTCGTAGAAGCGCTGCGAGCCGAGGTAAAAGGCGCCGTGGAGCACGGCGTCGTCGACTTCGCGCTTCAGCACACCGCGCTGAGCCATGTACAACAATCCCTCGACGAACATCTCCGTCGACGCATACAGCCCCTTATCAAAGGGCCCTGTACCGCCTAATTTTTTGACCAAATTTCGCTGTTCGGCGGTGGGCTTCAGATCGTCGATAATCTGCCGGTAGGTTGTATCGTCTTCGTGGCGAAGCAGCGATGCCCACGACAGCGCGGTCCCCAGGCCGCCGATCCCGATCTGGACGGTGCCGCCGTCTCGAAGCAGCGATGCGGCGCGAAGACCGATGGCGTATTCCTGATTGGAGACCGGTAAATTGGGAAGCGAAAATAATTCGTGATCGTAGCGCTCGTCATCGACGACCATATCGAAGGTTCCGTCGTCGACGACCGCCGTATCCCCCAGTTCGGGGAGCCGGCGGTTGACCTGGGCGGCCAGAATCGGGCGCTCCGAAGGCGCGTTGGCCCGCAATTTGGGAAATAACTCCACAGAAATATCCGTATTGCAGCTCAGGTCCCAGCCGCCATCTGACGGCGCCACCATCTGGCCGATAAGGTCCAGATCGGCGTCGTACATCATCCGCAGACCATCGGTGAAATTGACATTCCGATGCATGCGCTGGGCCGACGGAAGCGAGAGCACACTTCCCGGCGAGTGAAAGAACTCCTGGACCCGAATCGTCTCCGGCAGTGTTTTGCGGGCCCGAAGGTTGACGTAGTCCAGGTCGGGCACGCCGGCGTACAGCCGATCGAGGACCGGCTCCATCAGCCGGCGCTGCAATTGGGAGCCCCCGGGCTGTGGCGTCGACAGACTGAGCGCCGTGAGAATATCGAGTTCTTCGATCTCTCCGTCGACGGCCCGCGAGACCAACTCGTTGGCCATGTGGTTCGGTTTTCCAATGCCCAGAGGAAAGGCGACCTTGAGCCGGCGTCCCCGTTGTTCGATGACGGCGTCGACCAGTTGTTGAACATCGTCGTAGGTTGCTGTGTTCATGATTGCTCTCCCGAATCGGGTTGTGGAGTACGCGCCACGACTTTCGCCGTTCCCAAAGATCCGCGTTACCCTGAATCACTGATTGGAGGTGTCACCGACGACCGAAAAATGGAGTCGATTGCCGCCGGAAAATAAAAACGGGACCTGAACGGGACAGGCCTGCCCTTCGAATGCCGGAATTTCAATCTGGCGAATCGTCTCCTCGAGACACTGCGTAAGCCCTGCGTCTACGACGGTGGTCTCCATGGCGACATCGCCGACATGGCCCGACGACACCATGGTCCACACGGCGACCACGGCTCCCGGATCGTCGGGATGCGCTTCGAGATGCCGGCTACCGCAGCCTTGAAGTTGAGCGAAGTGATCGCCGACGGCCCGCTGGACCGCCTGTGCATCGCAATCGCCATACCCTTCGTCGGTGGCCTCAACGAATTCGCGCTCCGGGGGATGCAAAAAGGAAATGCCCCAGCGGGTTCGGTATTTGGCCCCGGCGTCGCTGCCGTCATCGAGATGGCGCGACAGTACTCGGTCGACGCAATCGCCGACATCGTCGAGCCCGAGTTCGTCGCCGACGATGCGCGGCGAAATGCCGTCGCCATCTGCCGAGACTCCGGCCTCAATGAAGATACGTCCGCTCACCGACTCCCCGCCGGAGCGAGCATCGTTATAACACTGGCGCAGGGAATCTGTTTCGGCATTCATGGCGCCGATAATCCGCTCTTCGTAGCCGCCGACAACGAGCATCTCCAGTTGTTCGCACGCCACATCGGGACTGTATTCGGCGACAGCATATACATCGGGGTCGACGTCGTGGGACAGCCCGGCGAGATCGTGAGCACTCCAGTCTTCGCGGTCGCACTGGTCTTCGAAGAGCCGGCGGGCCTGTCGGTGTTCTCGACCGGTTCCCCGTCCGGCGGCCAGCATATAGCCCCGGTTGGTACAGGCCACCGAGAGTCCCTGGTCACACAGCTCCTCAAAGGTCTGTAGCGCCCGCTCTTCGACATCGCCTTCGACGCCGTCGGACTGCTCGATGACCACGGCCATCTCGTCGTGACAGCCCGCCGTTTCGCCGAGTTCACAGGCCCGCTCGAAATCGCCGCGTCCGGCGTCTCCGTCCGGGTCGTCGATGACGCCCAGTCGCGTCAATTCGCCGTGTGCATGGCACGAGGGGCCGTCGTCGGCCTCCCTGCAGCCCCACCGATACAGGGCGGCGGCGCGCTCGAAGTCCGGTTCACCGACGGCGCCGATGGCCCACAGTCGGGCCAGCGATCGACAGCCGTCGACCGCACCGCGCTCACAGGCCTCCACGAGGTAGGGAAGGGCCTGCGAAAAACGCCCCTGAGCGACCTGTTCTTCGCCCACTTCGACGCAACTCGATGCTCGAAAACAGGAGGCCTCGCCGTCGGTGGCGACACCGTCGACCACTTCTGTGGGCCCGGAGGGTGCACACCCGACTGCCGCGAGCAGCAACGCCAACGCCATAAATCGCGCTCGACCTGATCTATCCAATGTCGTCTCCGGACTGAGAACTTCTCGAAAGATACGCAATGCGTCTTCTGACGGCTGTCATTGTGCTCTGTCCGGCGCCGGACAACAAGCCCGACCCCTGTTCGACACCGCGCCGACAGGGGATCTGAATTGCATTTCTTGGCGCGATAATGGAGCATGGTTCCAGTGACAAGATTTCTCTCTCGGTGTTGTATCTATGACGATGAAATCGCCGCCCGATTCGCCCCATCGCCACGCCGTGATCGCCGGCGCAAGTCTGGCCGGTCTGTGTGCGGCCCGAGTACTATCGCAATCCGACCATTTCGACCGGGTTTCGATTCTGGATCTCGACGAATTAGGCGACTCCGACGAACCGCGCCGCGGCGTCGGCCAGGGCCACCACAGCCATGTCTTGCTCCACGCCGGTCTCGAGGCCATCGAACGCTTATTTCCGGGACTGACCGACGAACTCGACGACTTCGGCGCCGGACTCGTCGATGCCGGCGCCGAGATGCGTTGGTACCAGTCCGGTCGCTGGAGACCGCGATTTGACAGCGACGTCCAATTATTCTGGTGCGAACGGGCGCGGCTGGAGTCGGCGATTCGCCGTCGCTTGAGCGCCGAGGAGGGTCTCGAAATTGTAGACCGGCGAAAAGTCGTCGACTTTCTTGGCTCCGACGACGGCGACGCCGTAGGCGGCGTTCGCGCCGAAGTCGTCGGCGAGAATCAAATCCAGGAGTGGCCCGCCGAATTGGTGGTCGACGCCATGGGTCGCGGCACTCGGACTCCCGGATTCCTCGACGATTTCGGAGTCGACTCCTTTGAGACCGAGCGCTGCGACGTCGACCTCAGCTACAGCAGCTTTAAGACGACGTACCCCGACGATTACGACGGAACATGGAAGACTCTGGTCGTCTACCCGACGATTCCGGAGCAGAGTAAAATGGGGCTGTGCTACCCCGTCGACGACGAGCGCTTCCACGTCACCCTCGGCGGCTGGTGCGGCGACGCTCCGCCAACCGACGGCGAAGGCGTCGCGCAATTCGCCCGCAACCTCGGGCACCCGGCGCTGGCCGACGTCATCGACGATAGCGAGCGCGTCTCCAAGATCCATCGCTTCCGGGTTCCGGAGGCGAGGTGGCGGCGCTACGACCGCGTCGACAACTGGCCGACCGGCCTGATCTGTGTCGGCGATGCGGTCTGCAATTTCAATCCCGTCTACGGCCAGGGCATGACGGTCTGCGCAAAGGCCGCCGAAGAGCTCGAGGAGATGCTCCAACAGTCAACAAGACCTAAGGGCCAAGCCCCGTTATTCGACAGCCGGCGGGCGCGCTCCTTTCAGCAGACCGTGGCCTCTATCGTCCATACCCCGTGGTTGATGGCAGCCAGCCAGGACCAGCTCTACCCGGATGTCTCCGGCGTCAGTGGCCTGCCGGCCCACGCTGGATTTATGGTCAAACACATCGTCGACACCTCCTGTCACCACGAATCGGTCCACCAGGCTTTTCTGGAAGTGCTGTCGTTGAAGTCGTCGCCGCTTCGCTTTCTGAGTCCGCAGGTCGCCCCCCGCCTTGCGACGCACGCCGTATCCCGCGCCGTGCAGGGACTGATGCCGCAAGGCTGATGGCCCGACGCAAGCGGCGACGTGCGGCGTCGACACCGACATGGCGGATATCAGGAACCGGTTCCGGAGACGACGCGGCCCGTCAGTTGCTGGATCTGGTCGAGCAACTCGTCGGTATTGTAGGCGCCTTTCTGGACGATATCGACGACCTCTCCGTCGAGATCATCGCGGTCCTGAGAGGTCAACTCCTTGGCGGTGACGACGATGACCGGAAGCTCCGGAAACTCATCGTCGGCGCGGATGCGAGTCAAAAATTCGAAGCCGTCCATTCGGGGCATCATCAAATCGAGCAAGACCACCTGTGGGGGGCGTTCGGCGACGATCTCCATGGCCTCCTGACCATCGACAGCGGTGGCCACCGACCAGCCCGACGACTCCAGTGTGCGCCGCATCAAACTGCGGGTCGGCTCATCGTCTTCGACGACCAGAATTTCTCCGTCGTCGTCACCCCGGCGATATTCGTCGAGGACCTCGATAAGCTGGCTGCGATCGATGGGCTTCATCATATAGTGGTCGGCACCGGCGGCTTTACCCCGCGAGCGCTCGGAGACCATCGTCAGCAAGACTACCGGAGTGGCCGCCAGCACCGGATCGCCGCGAAGCTCCGACAACACCTCCCAGCCGTCCATTCCGGGCATCATAATATCGAGGGTGATCACCGCCGGCTCCACCTCCCGGGCAAGTGTCAGTCCCTGGGGGCCGTCGGAGGCGGTGACCACGTCGAAACCGGCTCGCTCCAATACGCGCGTCACCAGTGTTCGCACATCGACGTCGTCATCGATCACCAGCACCGTATCGCCCGATCGGGGTTCGGCGGACGACCTCCAGGTCTGTGACGACTCGCCGAGTCCCGTCGGCTCGTCGATCTGCGGCGGCTGCCAGTTCGATTCGCCGTCATCGTCCTCTCGTTCGCCGTCGGCATTCTGGCTTTCGTCGGGCAACCACACCGTAAATGTCGTGCCCTCTCCGGGGGTTGAGGCCACATTGATGCCGCCGCCCAGAAGACCCGTAAAATGGTCGATGAGGGTCAGCCCCAGCCCACTGCCGTCGAATTCTCGCGTCGACGACGTATCGGCCTGCGAAAAGGCCTCGAACACCGACTCCAGCTCCTCTTCGTCCATCCCGATGCCCGTGTCGCTGACCGTCAGAACCACCCGATCGGCTTCGCGACTGGCCCCCAGCGTCACCGTGCCATCTTCCGTAAATTTGCAGGCGTTACTGCCCAGATTAAATAAGATCTGACGGACCTTCGTGGCGTCGGTACGCATGGTTTTGACTTCGTCGTCGACGTCGACGACCAGTGTATTGCCGTTGCTGTCGGCCATCGGCCGCAGCGTGGTCTCGACGCGATCGAAGATCTCATCGACATCGGCCATATCGTAGTGAACGTCGACTTTGCCGGCCTCGATTTTGGCGAGATTGATGACATCGTCGACCAGCGCCAATAGCTGATTGCCGGAGGTCTGAATCCGGGTCAGATCGGAGACCAGAAACTCCGGCGAAAGCTCGGCATTGCCCTCTTGATCGCGGGCCAACTCGACTTCCTCGATGAGCATCTCGGAGTAGCCGATGACGGCATTGAGCGGGGTGCGAAGCTCGTGGCTCATATTGGCCAGAAACGTGCTTTTGGCGCGGCTGGCCTCCAGGGCCTTGTCGCGGGCCTCTCGAAGCTCGAGTTCCCGCTGTTTCTGCTCGGTGATATCGCGAACGACGACCACCGCCCCGTCGTGGTCTCCGCGGTAGTTGCGGATCGACACATCGGCCGGAAAGCGGCTGCCGTCGGCCTGGTGCGCCATGTACTCGCCGTCGAGAGTCCCCGTCGCATCCTCCTGGCGACCACTCCACTTGAGCTCCGGCAATAACGCCTCGAGCGGCTGGCCGATCAAATCGTCTGAGGCGGCGTAAAATAAGTCCGAGGCCCCGGGGTTGGTGCGCTGGATTCGGCCCTCGGTATCGACGACGATGACACCATCTGGTGCGGTCTCCAAAATAGCCCGGGTCTGTACCTCCTCTTTTCGGAGGTTGTCGATAAGCCATTCCTGGAGGTGATCTTTGAGGCGAACCACGGCAAAGGCTATCAGTGCCAGGCCCGAAATCCCGAAGAGATGCAGCAGATCAATCTGCTCGTCCGTCATCCGCTGCTCGAATTCGTAGCCGGCATAGGTCAATCCATAAAACCCGGCGGTGGTGACGACGACGGTCACAATCCAGAATAACCCGGAGCGCGTTCCGGCCAGCAGCAGCGCAAAGAGCGGAAAGATCGCCAGCCAGGGCAACGACGGCGCCGCAAGTCCGCCGATCATCGCCGCCAGCGGAGGGCTGATCGAGAAGATCGACGCCACCAACACATTGCCCGCCAGTGTCGGGCTCCCGGTCCACCGCATCAAAAATAGCGACAGGGTCACGCCCACGGTTCCAGCCGCCATCAATGTGGCGGCCATCGGCATCTGGAACCACAACAAAAACACGGCGGCGAAAAAGGGGCCCCAGGGCCATAGCGCAAATACGGTTTTGACCGTCAGTTTCGCGCGCCGAAACTCGATGCCTCCGGCCTGCGCAATGTCGTCGGGCACAAAATATCGACTGGCTACTTCAATGCCGCCCAGAATCTTATTGATCATACAACTCAACCTTCGATGCCGTACTTGTCGGGACTACAACCCGATACAGAAATCTCAGTAATCCGTAGAATTCAGAGTAATCCTAATCCAGTCTCGATTCCAGCGCCAATCCCCACTGTGGTCGGCGAACTCAACGACTGGGTTGGCGAACTCAACGACCGGCGGGGCGGTGTCCGGCGGCGGACTGCGTCAACCACTGTCGGGCCATCGCCGCCTCATCGGGACCAAAGTAGCGGGCCTCGCCCTTTGAGAGTACATCTCCGGCGCGGGTTAACCACTTCTGCCAGCCCTCATCTCCAACAATGGCGAAGCGCTGGATATCGCCGATATACTCCGGGGTCATCTTGAGGTCTTCGATCACCGCTCGGGGTTCCATCTCGTCGAGCCCGGTGACGTCGACGTAAAGATAGACCGAATCGTATTCACTGATCGCAGCTCGGAGATCGTCGTGGATATGCTCCACATCCTCGGTGGTCATCTCGCGGTGGATGGCGTAGGCGACGACATTGGACTGCTGAAAGTCGATAGGTTCGATCATGGTGGTGCTCCTCGTTTCGATGACGCAATTGGATGACGAACACGGAATGTAGCCACCACCACAGAAGCTCAAAATTCGGGCCTCGACGTCGCCGACATCGCTCAGGCCACAATCCAGCCGACGCCGGTGGCGACGACGGCCACCACCACCGGGAAGATCCAGTGGGCATTGCCCCAGACCACGCGCTCAAAGAGCCACCGCCGCACTGCCGCCAGTAGCCCGCTGACCACGACACCGGGAGCCACCATATACAGCCCGACGGATGCCATCAGACCGATGGAGTACAACTGGAAGTCCTCCGGTCCCCAAAGCGCCCCCAGGTCGGCAGCGAAAAACCCGGCAATCGCCCCCAGACCGGCGGCCAGCCAGCCGCGGGCCGCCAGATTGGCAAGGACCAGTGTCACCGTCAGTTGTCGCCGATCCGAAAAATCTGCCATGGCCATTTGAGTGACTGTCTACAAGAAAAGAAGGGCTCGCCGGTGGTCGACGGACGTCGATGGCTTCTCAGGACTCGATAAACCCGGCCCGCTGCAACTCGTCGAGCAGCGCCGGGAGTTGATCGTGTTCCCGACGCAGATCGTCGATGACGAAATGCCAGTAATCGCTGTCGCCGCCCTCTTCGATCTCGTCTCGAAGTTTGCGCAATACATCGCAGGCCCGCCGGTAGTGGCGCCGGGAGCGACGGCCGATGAGATAGGAGACGACGCTGAGCCGGCAGGAGATCACGACCTGAAGGCGCTCGGTGCCGCAGGCTTCAACGAGTTCGTCGGCACACAGCCGGGCCCGGGAATGGTCTTCGCAGTCAAACCAGACGTCGACGGCCTCGTCGATCTGACCGCGCTCGATCAGTGTCTTGATCCAGACGTCCGGAAGCTCATCGCACACCGTCTTCTGCACATCGTCGATGGGATCGCCGAGTCCGGCGCGGCGGGCGTAACTGCGCAGTGCGCGGAGATCTTTGAGGTAGCCGCTTCGCTCAAACAGCGTCTGCGCATAGGGAACGACCTCCACCAGCTCGTCGCCGTCGAGGGTCGCCGCCAGGTCCTCGATGGCCTGTCGGGCATCGCCGATTCCGAGCTGTGGGCGCTCGGAGTGACGCCACCGCTGCAACTTCTGTCGACACCGGTCGGCCACATCGCGTCGGCTCTCGTCACTGGACTCCCACTGGCCTTTGCCGACCGGAAGGTCCTCAAAGGCCGCATCGGCGCGCTCGTAGAGCGGATTGCAGACCTCGGCCATCAGCGGCCCTTCCCAGTCGTAGACCCCGCCCTCGTCGTAGTACGGCGGCAGGTGATCGAGGATACAGCCCGCTCCGCCCAGCGTATCGTAGGCCCCGAAGACAACGCGGCCCACCCCGTGCAACAACAGCGTTCCGGCGCACATCACGCAGGGCTCGAGCGTCGTATAACAGGTCATCTCTGCGGCCCTGGGCCACAGCTCGTCGTCGACATCATCGAGGGCCACAATTTCAGCATGGCGCCCCGGCGTATACTCCGGTTCGACCACCGCGCTGTGGCCTTGTCCGACGATCTCGCCGTCCAGAACCACCACGCAGCCGATCGGAAGATTGCCCTCTTCTTCGGACTCAAGGGCAATGTCGATGGCCCGACGCATAAATTTTTTATCATCACGGGTACTCATTTCACCGCGCACTGTCGCCCGATGTCACCTGTGGGTCAAGACCTCCGGCCCCGGACCGGAGCCCATCGCTGGAACCGACACTGGCAGAATCCTTCGAAGTCACCGACAATTCCCGTAGAATACCAGCGCCTCCACGGCCCTTCGATGCCCCGAGGCGACCATTGAACCTGCTCAAAGGAAGGTCCCGGCATGTCCCAAGAGATCACCGTCGAAGAGCGCGACCCGCAGATCGTCGTCAGCACCCGATTTGAGTGTGCCGCCGCGGCAATGGGCGACCACTTCGAAAAGATGCTTCCGCCGGTCTACGCCTACATCGAAGCCCAAAAAGGGGAAGTCGTCGGCCCGCCCTTTGTTCGCTATCACGCCATTTTCGACAATCGCTACCACCTGGAAGTCGGCCTTCCCGTCGACCGGGCCATGGACGCCAAAGCGATGATGGAATGCAATGAATTGCCCGGCGGCCACGCCGTCGTCACCACCCACGTCGGCCCCAATAAAACGCTGGGCAAGACCCACCGCGCCGTCCGCGACTGGATTCGCGACCACGACCAGTGGACACCCACCGGCGCCGCCTGGGACTTTTATCTGGAGCGGCCCGACGACAGCGACGACGCATCACCGCGCACCAAGGTCTTTTATCCGGTAAAGCCCGCCGAATAACGGCTCGTTCGCCATGCCAAGGCCGGTTCTCATAGCACTCCCACGCTATTTTGATCGGTGCCGGTCGCCGTCTCACCATTTCATTGACGTTTGCCTCATCGGGGTTAGTTCTCCCCCTACGCCATATGCAGTCGTGGCTGGGAGTCGTGTTGCGGTACCGATACCGA
>CAYUPT010000064.1:0-11814 GCA_964446725.1 uncultured Bradymonadales bacterium
CCCCAGTCGAGCCGCAGACTCGCAGTAGCGAGTCATGCTCTGGGGAGGAGCGTGTCGGTGCGCCGGCGGCCTCGCCGGCATGACGCCTGCGGCGTCATGGTGGTTTTTGGAGGGAGGGCCGAGAGCCGTCACTTCTTCCAGTCGACGCCGAAGGCTTCCATCGGCGGGGTGTCGTCGTATTCGTCGCGATCGATTTCGTGACGGTGATAGTCCCAGATGCGGTATCCGGGATGATCGACATCGCGGTCGTCGCCGGAGGCGTCGAGTTCGTTCTTGCGAAGCGCTACGATCTGATAGCGGGCAAACGCCGGCTTCGGATCGTCTTCGCGAATCACCAGGTAGGTGTCGGGTCCATCGACGCGCATATGAGCCAGGTCGTAGGCCGGTCCGGCGGGCAGTGCGTCGTCGCCGGTGTCGACGGCGGCGATGAAGTCCGATTTCGACGGGTATCGCTCGCGAAAGGGGCCACCATCGTGGCTCAGCGCCCAGAATAGACCGATGGCGCCATTATCCTCGATCTGGCCGAGGATCTCGAAGAATTTCCAGGGGATGGTGTCGGCGTCGACGAGGTCTTCAGGGGCCCGACTGGATTTCGTGGATTGTTTCTCGAGTTCGTGGGCCCGTTGGTGGCATTTTTTGTACTTTCGGCCGCTGCCGCAGGGGCAGGGATCGTTGCGGCCGATATCGTCGGGAACGTCGGAGGCGGAGATATTGTCGGGCATCGTTGCTCCTGGTGGTGGTGCGGGCGTCGATCGCCGATGCAGGGCAGATAGTGCGCGTTACATGCGTCGAAACTGGGGCTGCTGCTGGCGCTGTGCGGGCGGGCTGTCGAGGTGGAATTGATACCACTGATGACCCCAGTTTCGCATCTTCATGGAGCGGCCGTTTTTGAGCCGATCGAGATTCTTCTCGGTGCGATCCTCGCCGTCGAGTTTGTCGACACCGCGGTTGAGGACGTCAATCGCCTCGTCTTTTTGGCCCGATTTCCACATGCAGTAGGCATAGAGATTCCACAATAGACTCTCTTTTTTATTGGCTTTGACGGCCTCATCGAAGACCTCCTGCATCTCATCGAACTTCTTGCGTTTGTAGTACAGGGTGCCGAGCATCGCCCGGGCCACCCAGTTTTTCTTGAAGGCCTTTTTGAGATGGGGTTCGGCTTCGTCGAAGCGCTGGTCCATGTACAGGACACTGCCGATCTGGGCGTGGATCTGGGCTTCGACGAAAAACTGCCATTTCGACAGCGAGAAGGCATCTTCCAGAATTTCGATGCCGCGATCGATATTGCGCGACTGCATCTGTTTTTGAGCCCGGGTGACGATGGACTGGACCTGGTTCATGGTCCGTCGGGCCAGAATGACGTAGGCGATGCCAAAGGCGATGACCCCGGGGATGATGCCGTACCACCAGCCACCGAAGAAGGCTCCGATGCCAAAGGTGAGTACGAGACCGATGGCGAGGGATATTCCAAAGTTGTACATAGTGGTTGCGTCCGGTGTTGCAGGGGCTCTGCCGGTGGCGGGGCGAAGCGACGCCCGCGTTACGGCAGGGGGAATTGAGAACAGAATTGCTGAACGTCGTCCCCGATTTGATGGAGTTGCTCGTCGTCACCGACGGCGTCGAGGGCGCGTCCGATAAAGTCGGCGATTTCTGAAATATCGTCGGTATCCATGCCCCGGGTGGTCACGGCGGCGGTGCCGAGTCGAATGCCCGATGGATCGAAGGGGCTTCGAGTGTCGTAGGGGATGGTATTGGAGTTGACGACAATATTGGCTTTTTCGAGGGCTGTGGCAGCATCGCCGCCGCTGATGCCGTCGCGGGGACTGAGGTCGACCAACACCAGGTGGTTGTCGCTGCCTCCGGAGACGACGCGCAGGTTGTGGTCGGTCAACGCCTGGGCGAGGGCCCGGGAGTTATCGATGATCTGGTCGGCGTAATCCTTGAATTCGTCGGTCAAGGCCTCGCGAAAGGCGACGGCGGCGGCCGCTACGGCGTGCATGTGGGGGCCGCCCTGCATCGCCGGGAAGACGGCGCGATCGATGGCATCGGCGTATTCGTCGTCGCATAAAATCAATCCGCCGCGCGGGCCGCGAAGTGTCTTGTGCGTGGTAGTGGTGACCACGTCGGCATGGCCCACCGGAGAGGGGTGGGCACCGCCGGCGACGAGACCGGCGATATGGGCGATATCGGCCAGAAGCAGGGCGTCGACATCGTCGGCGATGTCGGAAAACGCCTCGAAATCGATGGTGCGCGGATACGCCGAGGCGCCGCAGATGATGAGATCGGGCTCGATGTCGCGGGCCAACTGGCGGACTTCGTCGTAGTCGATGCGTTCGGTGTCGCGATCGACTTTGTAGTGGTGGGCGTTGTAGAAATTACCGGTGGCACTGACTTTCCAGCCGTGGGTCAGGTGGCCGCCGAAGGGCAGTCCCATGCTCAGGATCGTGTCGCCCACGTCGAGTAAGGCGTAGTAGACGGCGAGGTTGGCCGGAGAGCCCGAGTAGGGCTGGACGTTGGCGTGGTCGGCATCGAAGAGCTCGAGGGCCCGGTTGCGGGCGATATTTTCGACGGCGTCGGTGTGCTCCTGACCCTGGTAGTATCGCCGACCCGGATAGCCCTCGCTGTATTTGTTGGTGAGCCGACTGGCCGTGGCCTGGCGCACGGCTCGAGAGGCGTAATTTTCACTCGCAATGAGCCGAATGGTGTTGGCCTGCCGGTCGTCTTCGGCCTCGATATGATCGAAGATTTCCGGATCTACCCGGCGCAAGTCGTCGTCGGAATCGGTCATAATTTCTACGCTCTTTCGGGAGGAGGCTGATCAACGGGGCGAGAGTCCAACCGGTGTCGGCGACGAGGCAATGAATCTACGGCCTCGCCGCCGGTCGAAGCTCGAGACAGACCACATCACTCGGCGGCCGCCGGTTGTTCGCGGTCCTCATCGTCGCTGTCCTGGGCGAGATTGTCGGCGATGATCTCGGCGAGGTCGAGCAGTTCGACATCGTCGGCGCCGCGGTTTTTGAGTCCGTCGTCGAACATCGTCAGGCAGAACGGACAGTTGACGGCGACGGCATCGGGTTCGGTGGCCAGCGCCTGGTCGGTGCGTTCGATATTGACCCGTTTGCCCCGGGTCTCCTCCATCCACATTCGACCGCCGCCGGCACCGCAGCAAAAGCTCTGCTTTTTGTTGAGTTCCATCTCCTGGCGGACGACGCCGGGAACGGAATCCAACACGTTGCGCGGGTTTTCGTAGCTTTCATCCCAGCGACCGATATAGCACGAGTCGTGATAGGTGATGTGCTTGGTGGCCCCGGGCTTCAATTCGATGCGCTCGTCTTGAATCAGCTCATTGATAAGCTGGGTGTGGTGGATGACATCGTAGTCGCCGCCGAGCTGGGGATACTCCTTGCCGATGGTGTGGAAGCAGTGCGGACAGGTGGTGATAATCTTGGTGACATCGTAGCTGTTGAGCGTCTCCACGGTGTCGGAGGCGAGCATCCAGTACAGGTATTCATTGCCGATTCGGCGGGCCGGATCGCCGGTGCAGCCCTCTTCTTTTCCGAGGATTGCAAAGGAGACGTCGGCGGCCTTGAGAATTTCGGCAAAGGACTTGGTGACTTCCTTTTGGCGGTCGTCGAAGCTACCGGCGCAGCCGACGAAAAACAGGTAGTCCGGCGCTTCGCTCAATTCACTCATCAGCGGAATGTCGAGACCTTCGGCCCAGTCTCCGCGATAGGACGACGAGATGCCCCAGGGGTTGGCGTTATTTTCCATGTTGCGGAAGGTGCGTCCCACTTCCGCCGAGAAGTCGGCTTCCATCAGCGCCAGATAGCGGCGCATGTCGATAATGGTGTCGACGTGTTCGATGAAGACCGGACAGTTCGATACGCAGGCTCCACAGGTCGTGCAGGCCCACAGCTCTTCTTTGGTGATGACACCGCCGGCGAGCGCCTGCTGGGTGGCCGCCTCTTCGGGATCCTGACCTTCTTTGATGATTTCCTCGCCCTTTTCGCGAAGATGACCCTTGATATTTTCGATGATCATCATCGGATTGAGTGCTTTACCGGTGTTGTAGGCCGGGCAATAGGCCTCACAGCGGCCGCACTCGGTGCAGGCGTAGGTATCGAGAAGCTGTTTCCAGTGCAGGTCCTCGACTTTTTCGGCCCCGTAACTCTCGATGCTCATATCTTCCATGTCGATGGGATAGACCGCACCGTTGGGCTCGAGTTTGCGAAAGAAGATATTGGGGATGGCGCCGATGAGGTGGAGGTGTTTGCCGCGGGGGATGTAGTTGGCGAAAAAGACGACGATTGCGATGTGGACCCAGTACGAGACGTGAAAGACCCAGAACCAGGTCAGTGTCTCGGATTGATCGAGGCCGCCCTCGGCGCCCAGCGTTGTAAAGACGTGGCCGACCATCGCCGCAAAGGGCGTCCAGGCGGCATCCCAGGGAAGTTCACCGACCGGATCGGCGATGGCGACTTCGAGACCGTGAACGAAGAATTTGGAGACCATCAGCCCGCCGATCAAAATCAAGATCAGCGCGCTGTCAAAGGAGGGCTTGGCGTGCTGAGGCCGGACCACGAAGCGGCGGATGCCGGCGACGATGACGGCGACGAGGACCAGAAAGCCGAAGATATCCTGCAAAAATAGCAACACATTATACGATGTGTCGCCGATAAATGTGCTCCAGTGAAAGTGGGGTAATGCCCCGCCGATAATATACTCCAGCGTCTCGAGCTGAAGGACCAGAAATCCCCAGAAGATAAAGAGGTGGACCACACCGGCCGGTTCGGCGATGACGCGAGCCTGACCGAGCACATTGGTGATGACGCCCTTGACCCGTTCGGCGAGTTCGTCGGTCTTTAAGCCGCCCTCGCCCCACGAAGCATAGCGCAACAGCCAGAAGACGGTTCGAGCGGCAAAAGCAAACCCGAGAACGACCAGCGCGAGCAACAGGTATCGGCCTACTCGGTGTGCGTCGCCAAATTCGAGGAAATAACTCACGGTGAATCTCCGGTAAATGTTTCACGACAGGGCCGTCGTACACAGCGCCCTGTTAGTTCGCATTACTTCGATGCATCGGGTCGTCGAACGCGCGAAATTATGGACACGATGCGACCTTATTCATAGCTAATGGGCTGGAAATCGGCAACCCCATCGTTGGCCGGGCGCTGAACTGACGACGGTGAACGGCCCGTTGACAGCATAAATGCGTCGGGTTTGAGATCTGTAACGGTCTGGGGAATAAGGGGAATTCCTGGCGTTTCGGGCTGCAGGGTCATCGAAGGCCAGGGAGTTGGCGCAGAGCGCAGGGCAGAGCGTCTTCGACGCGACGCGTCGAGCGGCGATGTCGGGAATCTGTGAAATGGGTGTGCCGACGCCGCAATCTATGGCATGCTCATGGCCGAGACTGGTTTGACTTCGACTCCTAGCTTACCGCACTCCGGAGGCACGCTCCATGTCCGATATCGTCGTTGGCATCGACCTCGGTACATCTAATTCGGTGATATCTGTGGTGCTCGAGGGGGAGGCGATCGTCATTCCCGATCGCCAGGGCAACAGAATTCACCCGTCTGTCGTTCACTTTCGCGAGGACGGACAGACGGTCGTCGGCAATGAGGCCCGTCCATTTCTGGCGCAGTCGCCGAGGCGCACGGTGTATTCGGCCAAACGCCTCATCGGACGACCCTTTGACAGTCCGGAAATTAAGATGCTGATGGGGTCGTTCCCGTTTTCGATCGTGGAGGCCGATGACGGGACGCCGCGCATCCAAATCGACGAACAGCGCCATCCGCCAGAGGGCGTGGGGGCCCGCGTGCTGTCGTATCTCAAGGGCCTTGCCGAGGAATACCTGGGGCAATCGGTGGACAAGGCGGTGATCACGGTGCCGGCAAATTTCGACGAGGGACAGCGCCGGGCCACGAAGCGAGCCGGGGAGTTGGCGGGGCTGGAGGTGATGCGACTGGTCAACGAGCCGACGGCCGCCGCGCTGGCCTATGGATACGGAGGGGACAAACGCGAACGGGTCACGATCTACGACTTCGGCGGAGGAACCTTCGATGTCACGCTGTTGGAGTTGCGCGACAATGTCTTCGAGGTGCTATCGACGGCGGGCAATAGCTATCTGGGGGGCGATGATTTCGATAATCGACTGGTGAGTCTGATCGTCAATGCCTTCGAGCGCCAACATCAGATCGATCTGTCGGCCGACGAGATGGCGCGCCAGCGGCTGCGGGTCCTCGCCGAAGATATCAAGTGTCAGCTCAGCGAGCAGGAGTCGGTGGCGCACCAGATTACGGAGTACGTGCCGGGGACGATGCAGGAAGTGCACATCAATTTCGAATTGACTCGAAACGAATTCAATGAGCGGTGCATGGACATCGTCGACCAGAGCCTGGAGACCTGCCAGGAGGCGCTGCAGACGGCGGGACTGAAGCGCGCCGAACTCAATCACCTGGTGCTCGTCGGGGGATCGACGCGAATACCGATCGTGCAGCGGCGGACCCGCGAGTTCTTCAACCGGGAACCGGTCCTCGGGATCAATCCCGACGAAGTCGTCGCCATCGGAGCCGCCGTCTTTGGATCGTCGATCGCAGAGCAGGCCGGAGCCCCGGAGCCTGGTTCGATGCAGGGGGGCATCGACGCCGTCGGAGACGAGTGGATGGAGGGGCTCGACGACGACGAGGGCTCGGGCAATGACGGGCCGCTACTGATCGACGTGACGCCCCATGCACTCGGGATCGCCACCGTCGGCGGGGTGATGGATATCATCATCGAGCGCAACGGACAGCTCCCCCTGGAGCGGACGCGCTATTTCTCGCCGTCTCGAGATCAGCAGACGCGGGTCCTGTTGCCGGTCTACTCCGGCAATAGTCGGCGCATCGAGGAAAACCAACAGCTGGGCACCCTGCAGTTGACGGATATCCCGCCGGGGCCGCGCGAGGAAGTCCAGATCGAAGTGACCTTTGAAGTGGATACCAACGGGATGCTAAGCGTTCGCGCCACGGATATGCGGACCGGGCTCAATCAATTTGCCCGCCTGTCGATCATGGGTGATAGCGACGTCGAGGATGAATACGACGCAAGTGACCTGTTGATGTAGTAACCGTCGCCGTCCGCTGGTCGCCCGGCCAGTTGCGGCGCAACTATTTCGAGGACCGAGGTTACAACGATGAATGCAGTACAGCGATTAGCCACCACCGCTCTTATTGGCGCCGTTGCAGCGGCCTGTCTGGCGACGGGGTGCGACGATGAATTCGACGACGTGGAAGCGGTGACCGCCGCCGAACAGAGCGCCGGCGAGGCCGGCCCGGAGGAGACGGCCTACGGCGATGAGGGAGAAGGTCGGGCGACGGATTCGCCGGGCCCGATTCAGGGCTCGGAGCGTCCGCCGGGACACCCGACACTCGAGGATGACGGTGGTGGACAGGGCGGTCCGGCCGCTCAGCAAGGCGGCGGGATGGATGCCCCGGCGCCGCAGATCGATCGGCCGGAGCCGGAGTCGTACGGTCAGACCGGTCCCATCCTGTGGGACGCCCCGTCGCAGTGGGAGCCTCGGTCTCCGTCAAATCAGATGCGATTTGCGGAGTACGCCGTTCCCGCCGCGGATGGATCGGCAGAGCTCGCCGTCTTCTACTTTGGACCGGATGGAGGCGGCGGCGCCGATGCGACCATCAGTCGCTGGGCTGGAGAATTCAGCGACGGCCCGGAACCGACCCGAGATGAACTCGAGGTCAACGGAATGAATGTCGATACCGTCGAGGCCTCCGGGAATCGTCAGCCGACGATGGCCGTCGGCGACGATGATGGTCCACAAGAAGATCAGCGACTGCTCGGCGCCGTGGCGGAAACCGCACAGGGACACTTCTTTTTCCGAATGACCGGCGACGACAGCGCGGTCTCGGAACATCGCGACGGCTTCCAGTCCTTCGTGGAGTCCTTCGAAGACGGCGCACAATGACATCCATCAGATTTGATGCCTGTCGACATCTGAGATCGGCACCGCCCGATGGGCAGGCGTCGTCGGTATTCGATGGCGCCACCGGGGGCGTGTGTGCCGTCGATTGGCGATGTCGAGATGTGACGACGTTCGGCGCAGACCGTGCGGAGGTGGCGATGGCCACGGGGCTGGGACCAGCCGCGGTGGCTTCGATGGACGGCGAGCAACTGGAAGCCGAACTCCAGTCGCTGGCCGCTGAATTGGCGCAGGGAGACTGGGCGGCCGTCGGGCTCATCGGTCTCGACTATCGCATCACCGCCGATGATAAGGTGCGCCGACGTCAGCGGCGCGCCCTGAGTGCGCAGCTCGATCTGGCGAGCCGCCATCAATTGCCGGTCGTCGTCGGAGCCGTCGGTGCCTGCAATTCTTTGATTCGAGCATTCCGGAGTGCGTCGACAATCGACAGCGGGGGAATACTCGTCGATTTCGAGGGGTCGCCGCGACAGATCGGGCCACTGTTGATGCACGATCTCGATATTGCGTTTGGTCCGTCGCTTTGGGGAGACGAATCCCGTCGGATTCAGACGGCGGTCGGACAGGTTCCCGATGATCGACTTCTCGCGGCGTCCAGTGGTCTGTCGGGCTCGACCGTCGAAATCGGCGATGTCATCGAAGAATTGGCGGAACTCCGGGCGGCGGGCCCGGCGTCGATGGCGCAGATGACCGCCGACAACGGACGGCATCGCCTCGGAATCGACTGACGGTCAGCTCTCCGACGAAGACGCTTGTTTGAGCTATACTGCGATCCGGTTAGCGGAGTTGCCAGGTGTCGGCGGAGCCGTCGCCGTTGGTATCGAGTCCGATGCGCATCAGGACTTCGTCTTCGTAGTACTCCCAGCGATTGATTTCGCCGTTGCCATCGGAGTCGGTTTCGACGCGCACCAGTTGGCCCTCGTAGTAGATGCGCTGTTCGTGAATATACTCGCCGCTGGGGTCCTTGATCTGTTTGCGCGACAATTCACCGCCGGTAAATTCGAGGATGGTATCGATATTGCCGTCGAGGTTTTGATCGTTTTCCTCGCGCTCGACGTTACCGTGGTCGTCGTAGAAGCGGCGGACGTTGATCGTTTCGTCGTTATTGTTGTCGATCTCGAGTCTCCGGAGGCGGCGGCGAATCCGGGTTTCGTCGCGGGGATCTTGGTATTCCTCGAAGTAGCGAATGATATCGGGATTGCCGTCGCCGTTGGTGTCGAGATATTCGACGATCAATCCGTCGTCGGTCTCGTCGGTGGTCAGAGTTGGCTGGCCGGCGAGGCGATCGGCATCGGATTGAGCGCCATCATCGGTGCCACAGCCGATGGCGGCGGTGGCCAGTAGACCGATGGCGGTCAGTATGAGGGGACGTGGAAGAGACATCGCTACACCTCGTTTCGAATCAAAGTAGTCGTGCCCATCGTCGAGACGCGGCAGGGCTTTGATGAGCATGGCCCGTCAACCCCCCGGTGTCAAAGTGCGGTCGCGGTCTTGTCGGAATGGCCACACTGAGTTATGAATTTTGCGCCCCGCCTTGCCAGTTGACACCAGAGGTCGATTCACGCGGTCCGTCGCTGGCGCGATGCTTCGGTGGTAGTGCCGGTTGCTGCGTGCACGGTGGGGGCCGAAAACGCGATAACGGGAAGAACCCGGCGTCGGCCATTGTTTTGTTACCGACCGGTGGCTTCCGGGCCGGCGGTCCGACTGCTCAATATTGAAACTCGAACCCAGGTATTCATGAGCAACCGATCTATCGACCAGAGCAAGCTTCGCAATTTTTCGATCATCGCTCACGTCGACCACGGCAAGTCGACGCTCGCCGATCGCATCCTGGAGTATACCGAGACGGTCGCCGACCGCGACAAAAAAGAGCAACTTCTCGACAGTATGGATCTGGAGCGCGAGCGCGGCATTACCATCAAAGCGCAGACCGTTCGGCTGAAGTACGAATCGGAAGACGGCGAGGAGTATCTATTCAATCTCATCGATACTCCGGGCCATGTCGACTTCAATTACGAGGTATCGCGAAGTCTCGCCTGCTGCGAGGGAGCGATTCTGGTCGTCGACGCCGCCCAGGGCGTGGAGGCTCAGACCGTGGCCAATGTGTATCTGGCGATTGACAACGATCTGGAGTTGATTCCCGTCCTCAATAAAATGGATCTTCCATCGGCCGACGCCGATCGGGTGCGCGCCGAAATCGAGGACGTCATCGGACTCGACGCCAGCGACGCTATTTTGGCGAGCGCCAAGAATGGGGAGGGCATCGAAGATATTCTGGAGGCCGTCGTACACCTCATCGAACCCCCCGAGGGCTCGGGCGAGGACCCGCTGCGGGCGCTGGTCTTCGACAGTTGGTTCGATCCGTACCAGGGCGTCATCAATCTGGTGCGCGTGATGGATGGCGAATTGAAGCCGGGCATGGATATTCAGTGGATGGCCTCCGGCGCCACAAGTGAGGTCGAAGAAATCGGTGTCTTTGGCCCGGAAGCTCAGCCCATCGATTCGCTGGGGCCGGGGGAAGTCGGGTTTGTGACATCGATGATCAAGGATATCGACAAGGCCAAAGTCGGCGACACCATCACCGGTGTCGACGAGTTGGAGGCCGACGAGCCACTGCCGGGATTTAAAGACGTCAATCCCATGGTCTTTTGCGGGTTCTACCCGACGGAATCCGACGACTACGAGGCGCTGCGCGACGCCCTCGACAAGCTGGAACTCAACGACGCCTCGATCTCGTACGAACCGGAGACCAGTCAGGCCCTGGGCTTTGGGTTTCGCTGCGGGTTTCTCGGTTTGCTGCACATGGAGATCATCCAGGAGCGACTGGAGCGCGAATTTGACCTGTCGCTGATTACAACGGCTCCGTCGGTGGTCTACGAGGTCGATACGACGGACGGCGAGGAGTTGGAGGTCGAAAACCCGAGTCGATTCCCCGATCAGCACGAAATCGAAGAGGTCCGCGAGCCCTATCTGGAAGCCACGATTCACGTGCCTCCCGAGCATGTCGGTCCGGTCATCAAGTTGTGCGAAGACCGACGGGGCAAGCAAAAGGATCTGCGCTACTCCGGTTCCAACCGGGTGATCCTCAAGTACGAATTGCCGATGGGCGAAGTGATGTTCGACTTCTATGATCGGCTCAAGTCGGCATCGCGCGGATACGCCAGTTTCGAATACGATTTTATCGGCTATCGACCCGGCGATCTGGTCAAGCTCGATATTCTGGTCAACGAAGATCCGCTCGACGCACTCAGCCTGATTGTGCACCGCGATGCGGCCTATGAGCGAGGCCGGGCACTGGCCAAAAAGCTCAAGGAAGTGATTCCGCAGCAGATGTTCGAGGTCCCGGTTCAGGCTGCCATCAGCAGTCGTATTATTGCACGGGAGACGATTCGGGCGCTGCGAAAAGACGTCACTGCCAAGTGTTACGGCGGCGATGTCAGTCGAAAGCGCAAATTGCTGGAGCGCCAAAAAGAAGGAAAAAAGCGCATGAAGCAGGTCGGAAGCGTGGATATCCCCCAGGAGGCATTTCTGGCGGTACTAAAGGTCGACGAGGACTAATCCCGATCGATGGATAAGCCGTCAGCGACGGCCTATCCATCATGGGGACGAATCGGTTGTCGATGACTCGACAAAAGGCAGGTCGGTGAGTAGCGAACAAAAAGACAACCCGGAGCGCTTCGAAGAGGCACGGACGCTGATCGATGAGACACAGCTGCGGCTCGATCGGGCGCGAAAGCTGGGTGATGAGGCGCGCTACCGTATCCAAGAAGAACTCAATGCCCTGCGCCAGGGGATCGAGCGCGACGACGAAGAATACGTCGAGGAAGTCAGCGAGACGGTCC
>CAYUPT010000065.1:0-11798 GCA_964446725.1 uncultured Bradymonadales bacterium
GCCGATATTCGGCGTCTCACGCTCGACACTGCCGAAGGCGGGGACGCCTCCGTCTTTAGGCCCCGATATGCCTTGCGCTATCGGGGAATAAGCCTTGTGAGCTAGCCTCGACGATCCCAATTAGAAATTTTGTGTGGCGGGCTTGCCCCGCCACCGTATCGCAAGCACATCGGGTGGATTTCGGCGCTATCTTGCAGCGCAAAGTCACACCGTGATAACCGGGGCATGACAGGATTCTTGGAGTTACTTTCGATACCGACTTCAGATCGACCTCGCAGTTTCGCCCTCGGAGTATTTGCCGTGCTGTACGAGACTCCCAGCCACTACTTTTTGTGTTCCGGCTCGTCGGAGGGCTATACGGAGCTCAATGCCTTCGACCAGGCCCTGCTGGACGCCGGTATCGGCGATACCAATCTGGTTCGCCTGAGCTCCATTCTTCCGCCGGGCTGTCAGCGCGTCGAGCCCTTTGGCCCGCCGGGTGGGGCGCTGGTGCCGGTGGCGTACTCGGCGATGAGGTCGTCGACACCCGGTGAGGTGATCTCGGCAGCGGTGGCAATTGCCGTCGCCGACGACCCGTCACTTCCGGGGTTGATTATGGAATATCACGGTGCCGAGTCATTGGATGACGCTGTCGAGCAAGTTCGGGAGATGGCGCGTCGGGGCATGGAACACCGCGAACGCGGCATCGACGAGGTGCTATCGGCGGGAGCACAACACACCGTCGAGCACCAGGGTGCCGTATTTGCCGGCGCCGTATTGTGGAATGGAGAGCGGCCATGAGCGACGTGATCTACGATACCCACGGCCCGCGCTTTGCCGGCGCCGACCGCTCGCTGCAAAGCGGTGCGGTCGCTTTGTTCGGCGCCTGTTATGACGGGACGACATCCTTTCGGCCCGGGGCTCGCTTCGGGCCCGACGCATTGCGCCGGGCGAGCATGGGAATTGAGACCTATTCGCCGCGCCAGTGCGCTGATACGATGCGGGATATCGAACTCGTCGACTGCGGCAACCTCGAGCTTCCGGCCGGCGCCGCCGGCCCCGTCGTCGACGCCGTCACCTGGGCGACGCGAGAACTCCTGGCCGCCGATGCCAGCCCGCTTTTGCTCGGTGGAGAGCACAGTGTGTCCATCGGCGCGATCCGCGCTCTGGCGGAGTACTACAGCGGATTGACACTGATTCAATTCGACGCCCATGCCGACCTTCGAGACGGGTATCGAGGCGATCCCCACAACCACGCCTGCGTGATGCGTCGAGCCCTGGATGTCATCGATTCACAGCGGGTCGTTCAGGTCGGTATCCGCTCCGGGACGGCCGCCGAATTCGACGAACTCCGCCAGTCGGGGCGCCGCGTCGAGCCATCGGCGCCGGCGCTACAGGCGCGCCTCGACGACGACGGCGGCGGCCCCATCTACCTGACGGTCGACCTCGATGTCTTCGATCCCTCCGTGATGGCTGGCACCGGCACGCCGGAGCCCGGCGGCATCGACTGGGATACCTTTGCCGAGTTGCTTTCCGCCATCCCCAACCGCCGACTGGTGGCCGCCGATGTCGTCGAATTGGCCCCCGATCTCGACCCCTCGGGCTGCTCATCGGTGCTGGCCGCCAAGGTGGTGCGGGAAGTGGCGCTTCGGCTCGGTATTTGAGAAATGGACGTTGAGATCGAATTTTCTTTGAGAGTCTGCTGATGACCGATATTCGCTCCTTTATCGATCGCCATTTTCATCACTTTAATGCCCGCGAGTTGCGCGAGGCCGCCCGGGCCTACCGGGAGCATATCGAGGCCGGCGGCAAGATGATGGTCACCCTCGCCGGGGCGATGAGTACCGCCGGCATTGGCCGGATTTTGGCGCCGGCGATTCGTGAAGGCTGGGTTCACGCCATCACCTGTACCGGCGCCAACCTCGAAGAGGACGCCTACCGACTGATCGGCCACGACAGCTACCAGCCGCTTCCGGACTGGCGGGCTCTGCGTGCCGAAGACGAGGCGGCGCTCTTTGAGCGGGAGATGAATCGCGTCACCGATACCGCGATTCCCGACGATATTATGATCGAGTTGGAGGGCCAGCTTCTGTATCGGTGGAAGGCGGCCTGCAACAGCGAGCGCAGCGATACGCCGGCGGCCTTTATGCTCGATGCGCTGCGCGACGAAGAGCTCAAGCCGAAGTTTCAACACCCCGATGAAAGCTGGCTTCTGGCCGCCGATGACTGCGATATTCCAATCTGGACGCCCGGCTGGGAGGACAGCACCACGGGCAATAGCTTTACGGCGTCGGTGATGAAGGGCGAGCTTCCGCATCACCGCTGTGTGGAGACGGGGACCGAGCAGATGCAGCGTCTGGTGCGCTGGTATCTCAAGAATTGCGACCCCGAGCCGGGCATCGGCTTTTTTCAGCTCGGCGGAGGGATTGCCGGCGACTTCTCGATCTGCGTGGTGCCCTTGATCACCAAGGACCTCAAGATGAAGGATACGCCGGTCTGGGGCTATTTCTGCCAGATATCGGAGGCCGCCACCAGCTACGGCGGGTACTCCGGGGCGGTGCCCAACGAAAAGATCACCTGGGGGAAGCTGGAAGCCGAGACCCCCAAATTTATGATCGAATCCGATGCCACCATCGTCGCCCCCCTTATCTGGGCCTATCTGCTCGAGCAGTGACGACGGGGAGCTCGAAGTTTATCCGCCGCGGCCGCCGGAGCTGTACGAGCCCTCTGTCGGTTGGGGGATCATCTTGCCGAAGCCGCCCAGATCGCTTCGCCGAAAGCTGCGAACCGGCAACTTTGTTTTGAAGGGAAGCTCTTGTAAGGGGCGGGGTTGAATCCAGCTATTGGCGTCGTCGAGGCCCACTTCGTACAATTCGATGCCCGCCTCGTGGACGTCGTGGATAAACGAGACCAGATCGGGAAGGGGGCTGTCGTCGAGTTCCTGGGTCACCAGGACGATGCGCCGGATTCCGCCCTTTTTTAAGGTGTCGACCCCGGGGAGGATGGAGTCGTCGATGTAGTAGCGGTTGTCGAAGGTGCCGGGAGTGGGGTCTACAATTACGTCGCCCAGTCGCCGGTTGTCACACATCCACACCGGGGGCGCATCGGCCTCCAGTTTCTGGCGGCGGGTGTGCACTTCCGACGCCAGCGTAAACATGGTGTTGATGATCGGCTCCGCCTCGATGGCGGTGTCGGCGGTGCGCATCCGGGGCGAGATCGCCCAGTGGTCGAAGGTCGAGACCAGCTGAGCGCCCTGTCGCATCAACAGCACCCCCAACTCGATCGATGTCCCCCCTTCGACGTCGGCGATGACCATCGTATCAGCGTCGAGCCACTGCCAGGCGCCGTCCGGAGGATCGGCGCGGAAGGCCTCGGAGAGTCCGATTTTTTCCGGATCGATGTTGCACCGGTCGATGCTGGCAAAGAGCGTCGGACATTGATAGGGGGCCCAGGGGCTGCCCGGCGGCGGTCCGTACAGATGAAATAGCACCTGGTAGCGCCCGTACATGTCGGGGCTCAACGACCGGCCCTCCAGATCCGAGGCGTCGAGCATCGGCTTCGACTGCGCGCTCTGATCGCCGAATTTTTCAAGAAACTTCAACCAGCGTTGGGACATGAAAGGAGTCGTAGTCTATGAGTGGACCTTTGTCGATGCGACTAAAATATCCCGCAAATTGGCCGTCCACGAGATAGACGCCCACTGTGGCATACCCCATTCCACGCGTCGTCCACAATGGCGCCATATCAAAGCGCCGCTGTGCGACGACGAGATCGGCGACATCGAAGGCGTCGTCGACGGCCTTTTTCCACTTGTCTTTGGGCATCAAAGGCCCGATGCGGACGGTGTCGCCCATCCGCCCGAAAGCCCCCTTGAGGACCCAGCGACGGGGATTGTTCAGAATTTCGTCGCGGTCCAGACTGCTCAGATACACCGACCGGGGCAGATACCTGTCGAGTACGTCGCGCACCTCATCTGACAGGTCGATGTCGTGTTCGTTCCAGGCGGCGTAAAAGCGCTTGCTTTGAGCGGCGAGCGCACTCAGGGGATTCATGCTCGGTACCGTCGTCGACGCCTCGAGCCAGTCGTCGGCATTCGGAAGTTCGCCGAGCCATTCGCCCGGGTAGTAGCGAAAAATGGCGTCGATCGGCGTATCAAAGAGGTGGGCCTGGCCATCGTCCATACTCAAATTCGCCGGCGAGCCCAGGACCGTGTCGTGGCCGGCCTGTTCAAGCCAGTCCTCGACGAGTGCGGCGTGTTGTAAGTCCTCGGAGTGGCCTGTGGCGTGGATCAATCCAATGGTCGACCACGGCGAAAAACTGTTCTGGATCGCCGCTTTGAGATCGCCTGGAAACTCCAGTCCCGCAAAGCGCTGCGAGAAGTGCTGTTCCAGAACGGCGGACAAGCCGTGGGATTCGCCAAATCCACTGGGGACGTCGTCATTAAACTCAGAGATGACCCAGTCGCCGTCGTCGGTGAGGTGAAAATCACAGCGGGTCACCCGGGGATTGTCCGGGCGTTGATCGACGATCGCCGGGTGCAGTCGTTTCGGGACGGCCATCGCCTCCAGAAGCGCCGGGTCGTCACAGACGGCGTCTTCGACGTCTCGAAGCCCCTTCCAGACCTGCCGGGCGGCGTCGACCAGTCGGCGGTGTTCGTCGCCCGTCAGTACCAGGGCATCGGGGAGGATGCTGGTATCGCCTTTGTGGAAGATATCCCACTTGAAATACTCAAATTGGATGGCCCGCAGGACGCCCATGACGTCATCGGACTCCATCGGCCAGGCGATGGTCTTCATTATCGAAATCCGAGGGTCGATGAGATAAACGGCGTGGCAACGGCGGCCGCCAATCCGACCACCACATACAGCCAGGGCTCCTGAGGGTCGCGCTCCACATCGCCGGAGCGCGGTCGGAATAACTCGTGGGCCAATACCGGCAGGGCGATCGCCGAAAAGCCAATGAGGCTGTCTTCCAGCCCGTGGTAGTCACCGGTGACGGCGTCGGTGATCGGGATCGCACATCCCAGACAATACAGGGCGGCGGCTCGGGCGTCGGCTATGTTGCGGTCCCGGCGAATCTTTTTGCCGCTGACATCGTCTTCGCGCCAAAACCACAGCTTCATCGTCAAAAATAGGACCGTCCATCCCAGCAAAAAGAAGAGCGCAATGATCCAGCCGCCCTCTTCGTAGCTGGGAAGAATTTCGAAGAACGGAGCGGCGTGCTCGAACGACGAGGCCTCCGATTCGCCCCACATGCTGCCGCCGTAAATCAATCCCGTCGACAGGGTAAAGGCGGCGATAAACATCGCTGCGCCGAAGTTTTTGCGCTCAAAGACATCGACGCGCAGCCGAACCCCGAAGGATTCGGCGCCCCGGATCCCGAACGCCATAATGACGCCAAACCCGATGATCAGGTAGTAGCCATACCAGATATGGACGATGCGCTCCGAGCCGAAAAATACAATGGTGAACACACACCACGCCATGGCCAGCCACACCGCCAGTCGCACCAGTCCCGGCCCCGGATTGTCTTGCAGGTACAGTGGATGGAGTCGACGGGTTCGGCCGTAAAACCAGCCCCACAGCCCCAGCGTCGCCATCGCCCCGAAGGCAAATCCCTCCTCGAACCAGGCGATGTCGGCTTCGTACAAAAATAGCGCCGTCACGAATCCTACAACGGGCGCATATACAAGCCATTTCAGGAACACGAGCATTCTCCGGGAATCAGTTCAGCATTGGACTCGAAGTCTAGGACGCCCGGTGTTCGGGGCGCAAGGAAATTACCCGTTTTTTTCGGGAATACAGGCACCGCCGAGGCGCTGAGTTTCGAGACTTCCCGGGGCCCGGCAGCGGCGAACTTAACAAGATGAAATGAAAATGTCGCAATAATCTCGGGCCCAACGCCGCTCTGGTGTACTGCCAACTGCTCAAAGCACACTGGAATTTTACAATGTCAGTGTATGGCGGCCCACGTGTCGCCGCGCTTTGAGACCATCCAAACTTCGATGGGCCCCTCGTGATCGTCGCCGGAACAACCACCGGTTCGGTGCCACTGTGTACCGTCGCCGACCTCACTCCGGGCCTCAGATGGATGGGAGTTTATCAGCGGGAGTACCACTGTGATACGAGTTTTCTCCGAGTATTGTCGACGCCTTATAAGTCGCGATGTCAGAGGTCTAATTCTGGTCGTTGCGGCCCTGCCCATCCTCACCGCCTGCGGTTATGACGCCGACTGGGAACTCGGCGAGGGGGGCGACGGTGAAGTCGAATTGGCTGCCGATGGAGAGGCGAAGATGCCGATTGTCATCGGCGAAGATCCCGACCCCTCTCTGGAGGTCGCCGCCGATGAATTGGCCGACTATCTCCAAGAAATTAGCGGCGCGTCCTTTGAGGTCGAGCGCGGTCACGGCGAGCGAGGCATCGTGCTCGGGACCCCCGATGACTTCGGGGCGTTGCCGATGGCCGACGTCGAATTCGGCGACGGCCCCTTCGATATGGAGGACTACGTCATTCGCTCCGCAGACGACGGGTTGTATCTGCTGGGCTCCACACCGCTGGCGACGCGATTTGCGGTCTGGGATCTATTGTATCGACTCGGTCACCGCCAGTTTTTCCCGACCGAGACCTGGGAGGTGGTCCCGCAGCTCGACGACATCGCCATTTCGGCGGACATCGTCGAGCGGCCCGACTACTACAGCCGCCAGGCACCCCGGGGGGCGATGCGCATGGACCGTCGTCCCTGGGCTCAACAGCCGTGGCACGACTGGCAGGTTCGAAATCGCGCGACCCCGACATTTTCACTCAAGACAGGCCACGTCTACGACCATGTCATCTCCGAAAATGGCGATGATTTCCAGGCCCATCCCGACTACTGGGGCGAAGTCGACGGCGAGCGAAGTTCCGATGCACAGCCCAATGTGGCGCACGACGACGTCCAGCAGATGTTCGTGGACTACGCCCTCGACGAACTCGACGAAAATCCCGATCAGCACTCGGTGGCCATGGACCCGCGCGACGGCAATTACTGGTCCAATAGCGACGAGAGCCTCCAGATCGGCGGGCCCAGCGAGCAGGCGACCTACCTGGCGAATCGGGTCGCCGAAGAGATCGTCGAACACCACGGCGATGAAAAATACGTCGGAATGTACGGCTACAGCCACCACTCGCCGCCTCCCGACATCGATGTTCATCCCAATGTCATTGTCAGCCTGGCCACCGAGTATATCCGCGGCGGCTACACGTTTGAGGATATGCTCGACGGGTGGTCCGAGCGGGCCCATATGATCGGCATTCGCGAGTACTACGGACTCTGGGAGTGGCACCACTCGCTTCCCGGCGACGGCGCCCACGCCGCCGATACGGAGTATCTCCAAGAGACCATTCCCTACTTCCACGACCGCGGCGCCCGGTTTATCAACGCCGAATCCAACGACACCTGGGGTGGCTACGGACTGGGCTACTACCTGGCGTCCCGGATGCTGTGGGATGTCGACGAAGCCGATCGGATGGATGAGATCATCGACGACTTTTTGTCGAAAGCCTTCGGGCCGGCACAGGAGACAATGGGGCTGTTTTACGAGCTCATCGACGGCAGCAGCGCCGATCCCAATGTGCCCGACCGGCCGCGGCCGCTCAACGACGATATGGTCGGCCAGATGTATCGACTCCTCGACGAGGCCCGCGATATTGCCGGCGATGACGACGAGATTCGGGCCCGCATCGACGACCTGATTTTGTATACCCGATACGTCGACCTGTATCGGCGCTACAACCTGATGGCCGCCGATGATCCGCAGATTCAGGACGCCTTCGATGACGTCGTCTCCTTTGCCTGGCGGATCCGGGATACGATGATGGCCGAAAGCGTGGAGTTGGTCCGCTATATCGACCGCGATGTCCGCAGCAATGACAATCTGCAGTGGGGCGCCGGAAGCGAGCGCCACGAGCCGGCCGACCGCCACCGCGAAGGCGCCGACGAGCCGTTTTCGGAGGCCGAAATCGAGGCCATCCTCGACGACGGAATGGCCAATAATGAATTGCTCGATCTCGACTTTGAGCCCTGGGAGGATTCCCGACAGCTCGTGCCCGCCGGCTTTGAGGCCGACGAAAAAGGCGAGCCCGGCGACCACGTCAACCGCGGCGCCGTGGAGGCCGTCATGGCCACCGACGACGGAACTCTGCCGGCGATCACGGCGTCGGTGGGCCATATCTTCGACGATCGCGGACCGGCCCAGTGGGAACTTCGAGACGACAGCGGCGCAGTCGTCGACCACGGCGAAATTGTGCCCGATCAGCAGGACCACCGCTTCAATCTGGAGGCACCCGGCGCCGGCACCTACCGCTTTACCCTCGATAATACCGGCCAGGGACTGGTCTGGGACTACGAGTCGCGCGGCGCGAAGATGACGCTGTTGGCCGGCGGAAATCACGAATTGGAGCGCAATTACTACGACCGGATTTATTTCTATGTGCCCCGCGGAAAGGACGCCATCTACCTGGCGGGAACACTCCTTGAGGGGCGGCACGACTTCGTCGACGGCGACGGCAATACCGTCGATGCCCAGCTCATCGACGAGATCCAGGACTACACCGTCGTGCCCGTGCCACAGGGCCAGGACGGCCGCGTCTGGTCACTTCAGCTCCGTTCGGCAAAGCCCGAGATTCGCTTTCTGAATATCCCGGGCTACGTGGCACTCAGTCCCGATGAATTGCTGCTTCCCCGGGAGGTCGTCGACGACATGTCGTGATGCAACCGGCGATTGGGTCGGTGCTCTTCGCCGGAGCATCGGCCCGTCGTTGCGGCGCCGAACGGTCGCAGTGCATTCCAGTTTCAACAAAAAATAACAGTTTAGCTGCAAAATTCGCTGGCCAACCCCGGCAACTCTGCTGTACCACCGTAAGTGTCTGGAATGATTCGCGAATTGTGGTTTTGTCGCCGTTTTTTGGGCGGCCGGTCCTCACAACCGTGGCCGGTAGAAATCACGCATTTTGCGAGTCTTGAGGTATACTCGATACGGTTGATGCGGAGTCATCACAGCGATGATACACAATGCCAGTTTGTCGATTGGGCGAAGCGCTATTTTGACACTCGGAATCGTCGCCATCTGTGGGCTGGGGGCCTGCGACTCGCAGAGCGAATCAGAGCCGGGGCTCGAGCAGCAGGACAACGACGACCACAACGGGCAAGACGATGACAATCAGCAGGCACAAAACGACGCATCCGAAAACGACCATCAGGACAATCAACAATCGCCGGACCCCGACCCCGAGCCCGACGCCGACGAGGTCGCACTGACCATCGACGGCGAGCCGCAGTTGTCGATTATCATCGGTGAATCCGCCGGCGACGAGGTCCAACAGGCCGCCGATGAATTGGCCGATTACCTCTACAAAATCAGCGGGGCCAGCTTTGAGATCGTAGAGGATACCGGAGCCTTCGGGATTGTCGTCGGTGAGCTCGAGGATTTTGAAGAGCTTCCGATGACCGATGTCGAGTTCGGCGACGGCACGCTCGATCGGGAAGACTACCTGATGCGCACCAAAGAAGACCACGGACTGTATCTTCTGGGCGCCTCGCCGCTGGCCGTTCGATTCGCCGTCTGGGATCTACTGTACCGACTGGGGCATCGCCAGTTCTTCCCCACCGACACCTGGGAGGTCATTCCCGACGAGGATACCCTAAATATCGCCGTCGATACCCTGGAGCGACCCGACTACTACAATCGGGAGGCTCCGCGCACGGCGATGCGCATCGACAAGCGCCCCTGGGCCCAGCAACCCTGGGAGGACTGGCAGCTTCGAAACCGGACCACCCCCAACTTTACGTTGAGCACCGGCCACGTCTACGACAGCGTCATCTCCGCCAATCAGGAGGCCTTCGACAACAATCCCGACTACTTCGGACTCGTCGACGGCCAGCGCACAAGCGATGCTCAGCCCAACGTCGCCCACCCCGACGTCCAGCAGATCTTTGTCGACTACGCCCTCGATCAATTCGCCTCCAATCCCGGGCGCCACTCGGTGGCCATGGATCCCCGCGACGGTCCCTTCTGGTCTGAAAGCGACGCCAGCACCGCCATCGGTGGACCCAGTGAACAGGCGGTCTTTATGGCCAATATGGTCGCCGAAGAGGTCGTCGACCACTACGGCGACGATAAATTCGTCGGCATGTACGGCTACAGCCATCACTCCCCGCCTCCCGAAATTGACGCCCACCCCAATGTGATCGTCAGCCTGGCCACCGCCTTTATTCGCGGCGGCTATACCTTCGAGGAGATGCTCGACGGCTGGTCGGAGCGGGCCAATATGATCGGGATTCGCGAGTACTACTCGCTGTGGGAGTGGCATTACTCGCTTCCCGGAAACGGGGCGCGGGCCGCCGACACGGAGTACCTCAAGGAGGTCATCCCCCATCACCACGAAAAAGGCGCCCGGTTTATCAATGCCGAATCCAACAACACCTGGGGCGGCTACGGACTGGGCTACTACCTGGCGTCTCGGATGCTGTGGGATGTCGACGAAGCCGATCGGATGGATGAGCTTATCGACGACTTCTTGCTCAAGTCCTTCGGCGACGCCAAAGAGCCCATGGGTGATTTTTACGCCCTCATCGACGGCAGCGCCAAAGATCCGCTGATTCCCGACTCGCCGCGACAGCTCAACGAAGATATGGTCGGTCGGATGTACCGCTATCTCGAACAGGCGCGCCAACTCGTCGCCGATGACGACGAGGCCCGGGCCCGTATCGACGATTTGATCTTGTATACCCACTACGTCGAGCTGTACCGCGCCTTCGACAATATTGCGGGCTCCGATCGCCAGCAGGCCTTTGACGACCTCGTCAGCTTTACCTGGCGGATCCGCGACCGCATGATGACCGAAAACGTCGAGATGACGCGTTACATCGACCACGAAGTCCGCAGCGACGACAATCTGCAGTGGGGCGCCGGCTACAGCCAGCACGAACCGGCGGACCATCATCGCGTCGATGAAGATACGCCCTTTAGTGACGCCGAAATTGTCGACATTCTCCAGTCCGGTATCGACAACAACGAACTTCTCGATCTGGACTTCGAGCCCTGGACCGACTCCGGAGACGTCATCCCCGCCGGGTTTGCTCCCGATGATCGCGGCGAGCCGGGAACGATTGCCAATCGCGGCGACATCGAGATGGTCCTCCACACCGACGATGGAACCCTGCCGGAACTGACGCTTTCTGCCGGACATATCTACGACGACCGCGGCCCCATGCAGTGGGACCTCGTCGACGATGACGGCGACTACGTCGACTCCGGCGAAGTTGCGCCCGACGAAGAGGACTACGTCTTCGATCTGAGCGAAGAACCCGGAACCTACCGGCTGTCGTTTACCAATACCGGCCAGGGGTTTTTGTGGGACTACGAGCCGCGGGGCGCCAGTCTGACGATTCTGTCCGGCGGAGTTCACGAGTTGGAGCGCAACTACTACGACCGGCTGTACTTTTATGTCCCCGAAGATACCGACGCCATTCATCTGGCCGGGACCTTGCTCGACGGCCGCTACGACTTCATCGATGGCGACGGCGTCCCCGTTGACGTCGACGACATTGACGTCGATCAAGGGTATACCTCGGTGCCCGTTCCCGCCGGGCAGGACGGCGAGGTCTGGTCGCTGGAGATGACGTCGTTCCGAGCCGATATTCGGTTTTTGAATGTCCCCGGCTATGCGGCGTTTAGCCCCGACGAGCTTTTACTTCCGGTCGAGCTCGACGACGAGCTATGATGTTGCGCTAGGAGCCTGTTGCGTATAGCGGACCGAGTCCTCGCCGAGAAGATTTTGATG
>CAYUPT010000066.1:0-11578 GCA_964446725.1 uncultured Bradymonadales bacterium
GAGGACGCTTCCGTCTCCAACCTCACACCGCCGCCACCTCCTGGAAGTCGGCTCCCCCTGGGGGGAGCTGCCGGAGCGCAGCGGAGGCTGAGGGGGCACCGGTCGACCTTTATTTACGCCTCAACCCTCTTCTTTGCGCACTTCGACCTGCAGAAGCAGGTCTTCGTCGCCGGCGCCCAGAGAGATCGCGTAGTCCAGATCGCGATTGGCCAATTCATCGTCCAGAATCGGTGCCACGCGATCGGCGAGTTGCTCCCCGGTCTCGAGTTCGTGCTGTGCTTCGCGAAGCGCAATGTAGATTGCGCCCAGGCTTCCGGCGTCGGCGCGCACGTCGTAGCCACCGAAGGTGGGAACTTCGTCGTTGATGCGAGCTGCGATCTCTTCGCAGAGTTCGTCCAGCGAGGACTGGGCCATGTGCGTACTCCTGAGAATGAACTATTTGTTCCCGTTGGCTTTCGCTCTCGGTCCTACTTTGAAGTCTCGATATTTTCCAGCCGTTGCAACACCTCGCCCAATTGTTCGGTGGCCTCCGATTCATCGTCGAAGTGCCGATGCATGGCTCTGGCCAGTGGGACCAGAGCGCTTTCGATAAGGCCGAGCTGGGTCTCGAGGACTTCTTGGAGTTTATCCGGCACGTCGCCGCCGACATCGACGCGGACCTCGCCGTTTTGCAACGCCCGGGTCATCTGCTCGACGGCCCGCTCGCTTCCGTCGGACCGGCCATTGGCCTCCGATTCACCGTCGTCTGTCGGCGCCGGCACAGCGACGGAGCGATCGGAGTTGGCCATCTCGGCGAGGGCGTCGTGAATTTCGCCCAGGTGTTGAGACATTTCTCGATGATCCAGGGCCCCCTGGACGTCTTCCACGCGCTGGACCAGCGTCGCCAGCGGTCCGGCGACCCGGCTGACCGGATCGTCGTCGCCGCCGCCCATCATTTTACGTCGCTGGAATTCCTGTTTGACCTCGTCCCAGCGCTGCTGCTCGTCGTCGCTGAGCGTTCCCCGCAACTCGCCGAGTTTCAACAGGTTGGCCTCGGCGCCGGTGGTCAGCGTCTGAGCTTCGTTCTGGTAGTGGTCGTCGATGACCTCGTCGAGCTCCTCTTCGTTCATCGCCGGCACGATGCGCTCCGCCATGCTCCCCATATTTCGATAACTTCCCTGGAGCAAAAACGGCGGCTCCGTGCGGTAGTCGTCGTCCTGGCCCGCGGAGCGGATGTACTCCTGGTTGACCGCCAGTACCACATCGCGGACCTGGATGTACTTTTTGAGGACTTCCACAATCTGGTTGGCCTCCACCGACGAGTAGTCGTAACTCATCTCCGTCAGTGGAATCTGTTGTCCCTCGGCCATGCGGATAAAGCGATCGACGTCTTCCGGATCGCGCCCCACAAGTTGGGCCGTCGTCTCGTTGGAGGTCAGGGCGTTTTCGATGTAGCTGCGCTCAAAAGCCTGCCGATTTCCGCTGAGGATGTCACCCAGATTGTAGATATCGGCCCGGTTGGCCAGCATATCGGGGATGCGAAATCGCTCACCGGACTCCGTATAGGGGTTTCCACCCATGACCACCGAAAAGCGCTTGCCGCGAAGATCGTAGGTCTTGGATTCGCCGTTCCAGACGCCGTCGACGCGGCGAGTGGCGTCGCACAGCGAGATAAATTGCTGCAAAAACTCCGGCGATACATGCTGGACGTCATCGACGTACAGCATCACGTTATTGGCCATCTCGAAGGCGAAGTTCAATTTCTCCAATTCCTGGCGCGACGTGGCACTCGGGGCCTCCGCCGGGTCCAGCGAGGTGACCTCGTGGCCCAGCGAGGGGCCGTTGACGCGGACAAACATCACGCCCAGACGGCTGGCGATGTACTCCATGAGCGTCGTCTTGCCGTAACCGGGCGGCGAGATCAAAAACAGCAGACCGCTTCGCTCGGCGCGCGCCGAATCACCGGCGGTCCCCATCTGAGTCGCCAGGTTGTCGCCGACGATGTCGAGATACACGTCATTGATGAGCTGGTTTCGCACAAATCCGCTCATGACCTGGGGTTCCAGGTCGTCGACTTCCAGTCGCTGTGCCTCGCGCTCCACCAATTCGTGGGTTCTTCTTCGGTATTCGCGCCAGGCCGGGACGTGTTCGTCGATGTACTGGCGAAGCCGTGTCAAAAAGGCGTCGAGGCGCAACTCCATCGCTCCGTCGTCGATCCGTCCGTGATTGCCGCGAAGCCCCTCGATTTCGATGCGCATGCGCACCTCCGAGGTCTTGCGGCGCAACCGATCGCCGACCAGAAGCAATCCCACCGTCTCCGGCAGCACGTGGTGGACATCGCCGTCCACATTGCGCTCCACAAATCCCTCTAGCCAGGCCTCGACCAGATCGTAGCCGGAGGCGATATCGGACTCGATATCCTCCAGGTCCTGCTCGAAGTCGATGCGCTTGCCCTTCTTTTCGAGGGTCTCCATAAAGCGGTCGCGCAACTCCGTGGCCTCGTCGTTGACCACGAAGACCGGGTCGTCATCGACCAATTCCTGGGCCAGATAGTGGCCGGCCTCGATACAGCGGCTTCGGGTGAAGCGGCCGATCTCTGCGGTGGCCGTCTCGTCGACGGTGCGGCGAAGTCCCAGTCCGTCGATAAATTCGTCGATGGCCTCTCCCAACTCCCGGCCCAGGCCGTCGAGGGGGCGATCGTGGCCGAAAATTTCGCGCAATCTGCCGAGGCTAACGGACTGGCGGGCCCAGCGCTGGCGGCGTTCATCGTCACTGAATGCCCAGAATAGCGACGCCGCCGCCCGGGCCTGGGGCGTAAATCGAAGCAGCCCCGCCGTCTTGTAGACACTGAGCAGGGCCTCCAGAATCTTTTCGGCGTCCTCGTCGTGCACGCCCCGCTCGTAGCCCTCGTCGTAGCGATCGGTTCGAGCTTCCTCGATGACCTCTGCCAACCCGCCGTCGTCGCGCGCCTTGTCGCGAAGCTCGTCGATGGTGTAGTCGCCGTCGCCCTCTTCGGCGTCAAATAAAATCGACGCCGCCAGAAACTCCGCCCGGTAGACGTGCTCCGTCTCCGAGACCAGTGGCTGGTCCCAGAAGGGTCGGGTCTTTTCGTACTCCGGATCGTCGACGGGCTCGAAAAACTCGGTGCCCGTGATGTGGAGCATCATCTGGCCGCCGCGGGGAATGGCGGTCATCTCCGGGTCGCCATCGCCGATGCTGAATTTGTGGCGACCGAGTTCAATGATGTCGTCGTCATCGCCGTACAGGTCGGCCTTGTCGCGAAGCTCGCGCACCGATTCGTCTTCTACGGAGGCCATCTGCGTCTGCAGATCGTCTGCGGCGACGCCCTCGCCGAGTTCGCGCAGCTCTTCGATCTGCTCGCGAACCCGCATGATCATCGGATCGGAGGCGAAAAAGGCGTTGAGATCGTCGACCGAGTCCTGGGATGCGGCCCGGCGCTTGACGTTTTCCAGGACCCGTTCGGCGGCGTCGACGATGCGCTGGGCCCGGCGCTGGCGCTCTTCGAGAAGCGTCTGCTTTCGGCTCTCGAAGGTCTCGTAGATCTCCTCGCGCTTGCGAGTCAATTTCTCCATGTAGGTATCGAATTCGCTGAAGCGACTCTCCAGCTCTTCGAGTTGCGACAACACCCGGCTGAGGCGCTCATCGCAGGCCTCCGGCGTATCGGCCATGCCCAAGGCGCTGTTGATGGTCTGGTCGAGGAGCTGAAACTGGACGGCGAATTCGGCCTTCCCCTCCTGATCGCGGACCTTCTGGAGGCGGTTTTCGAGCCCGGCGCGCACCTGGTTTTGCCGTCCCAGCAAGGCGCCGATGTCGTCGAGGATCTCCGTGCGCCGCGTCGGATCGTCGATATCGAGGTTGCTGACCACGTCGGTCAAAAGCGTCAACTGCTCGTTGATCTCCTCGACATCGTCTAACAGCGCCTCGCCCTCTTTGGTGGTCTCGAATTCGTCGGTGGCTTCCTCGAGTTCATCGAGCCGCTCGTGATACGGCGCCAGGGCGTCTTCGCCGAGCAGAAAATCGACGGTGGCTGCCGTCAACTCCTCGCTTCGCTCGACGACCTCCTCTTCGAGTTCGTCGAGGCGCTCGTCGTCGATGTAGCGCACATCGTGCAGTGTGATGAGCCGGCCGCGATGCTCTCTCAGATCGGCCAGCGCGTCGACGAATCGCTCCAGGCGACTCCAGTTGTCGAAGCGAGTGTCGACCAGAATATCGCTCTGGCGGTCTTCGGCCTGCTGGAGGCGCTTTCGGGCGTCCTCTTTCATGGCCCGAACTTTGATGAACTCCTCGACGACCAATTCGGCGGTATCGATGATATCGCCGACCAACTCGTCGATGGCGCCAATTTCGTCTTCGCCGAGCCAGAAATAATTGTCGAGCAGTGTCTGAGCGGACTTGATGAGCGCCTCGTAGATCGTCTCGCTGGGCTCCAGATCGTCGATCATCCGGCACAGCCCGAGAATATCGGAGATCCCCTGGACCAACTCTGCATTGCCCAGATCGGTGAGACGGGAGTCGCTCTCTTTGGGCTGTTCGGCGGCGAATTCCTCGTCGTAGTACGGCGTCTCCCAGATCTGCATGGGATGGACCCGCGTCGCCTCGTCGTTCATCAGTCGAAACACGACCATCTTGCCGTCGCTAAAGATGCTGTAGCCGTGGCAATTGATCGGGTTTTCGATCTCCTTTCGGATCACGTTGTACGACAACAGCAGATAGGTCCCCTCCTCCGGGCGATAAAAGACGTACAGATAATCCTCGCCGTTGGCGGAGCGAATCATCTCCTGGAAGCGCATGCCGTCGGTTTCGACGTCGAACTCGCGCATCGGTCCTTCCGACAGGACATAGCCTCCCGGAAAGATGACGCCCTGATCTTCGGGAAGGGTCACGCAGGACTGGCCGATGGTATCGATGCGGCGAATATCCTCGGTCAGCGAGTTAAAGACGAAATACCGCCAGTCGTCTTCTCGATAGGGAAGGACCCGAAAGACAATCAGATTGTCGATCTGGCAGAACTGGACTTCTGCATCGCCCAGCGACTGGTGGCGATCGTCGACGGGCTCGGAGTGGATGCCTTTGCCGGACTCGGTGTTGTCCTCGACTTTGACCGTCAATTGACCGTCCGTGCAGTCGACGAAGACGTCGTCGAGGATACAGACGTGCGGATAGCGCCCCTGGACGTGGTCTTCGCGGGTGACGTCCCGCCAGTCGAAGTCGTGCTGGCTGGGCGTGCGCAGATCGCGGCGCCCGGAGTTGTCGATGTAATCGACGTTTTCATCGGAATCGAGCGCCCACCGAAGCACCCGGATATCGTCGAGCGTCGTCCCCGTCTGAAAGACCCCCATCAGGCGATTATCGGTCTTCTGGAGCTGAATCAGACGGACGTCGCTGTAATAGGTGTACAGGCTCTCAAAATCATCGACGAATTCTTGCTGACCCAGAAAGTTCTCGGAGCGATCTTCGGCGATGGGCTCGATCTGAAATTCATCGCCGTCGGTCTCGAAGGCGTGAAAGCTGAAGACATCGTCGATATCGGTGGATTTCTTCATGCCGATATAGACGTTGTAGCCAAAGAGCAGGTGGTCATCGATATCGATGATGTCGCGCGGGATACAGTTGTGCTCGGTGCGCACGACGACCTGTCCGGCCACCGAAAGGTCGGTCCCTCCAAAGATGTCCTGGCGATGATCGTTGAGTTCGTCGGCCCGGCGCCGAAGTTCGTCGGCCTGATCGGCGAGCCGGTCGCGGATGATGTCGTAGTTGCTTCCCCGGACGTCGGTCTCTTCGCCATCCGGGGCGTTGTCGGGGGCGGATTGCGTCGATTCCTGTTCGACTGGCGCTTCGGTGGTCATGGCGCACTCCGGGCATCGAAAATCGGCGCCGGAGGCTCGGGAAGCCTCCGGCGTTTGGGGTCCGTATCACGGGCTGTTGGTGCCGAAGGCTAGACCGATGCGTCTTCTCCGTCGATCTCGTCGACGGTATCGAGTTCGGTCCCCTGGACCAATTCGATGAGCTCATCGATCTTTTTGCGCCCCTCGCCCTCGGCGCGGCCTTTGACCTCGTCGAGAATCTTCGACAGCGTCAACTTCGGCGCACCATCGGTGGCCGCTTCGCCGTTGGCGCCATCGCCAACCGGCAGCGCATTGCCTCCTCCGTTGGCGCCTCCGCCGGAGAATTTGTCGACCACCGAACCCACCAGCCCTTCGGCGGTGGGACTGGTGTCCATAAAGCCCTCGATCATGTGTCCCGCCGAGATCGACTTCATGAAGTTCTGATAAAAATCGTCGTTGCCGCCGACGATGTTGATGTCGGCTTCTGTCATCGCCTTGCCGAGGACGTCGGCCTGAGCCTGGGCGATATCGACGGCGTTTCCGATCTTCTCCATGCCCAGCTTCTCGCCGTACTCCAGCTGCAGTCGGTATTCCTCGTGCTCCAGTGCGTGGTCGCTGAAGGCGTCGATGGACTTCGCCTTTTCGGCAAGTCCCTTCGCTTCGGCGAGCAGGCGCTCCTGGATGCCTTCGGCTTCGGCGCGCTTCTTTTCGGCCAAGGCGTGGGCTTCGGCTTCGCCGGCGGCGCGCACGCCATCGGCTTCCGCCTGCTTTTGTTCGCGAAGAGCGACCGCTTCCGCCGTGCCCTTCTCCTCGGTGATTTTCGCCTCCGCCAGGCCCTCCTGTTCGAGGGCTTCGGCGTTTTGCTTTTTGACGCGAACCTGAACCATTTCGCGCTCTTCTTCGCCGGCGGCTTCCGCCTTGAGCTGTTCGCGCGTGATTTTGGCCTCCACCAATCCCTCTTTTTCGAGGGCCTGAGCGTTGGCTTCTTTGACCTCGACCTCGGCGAGTCCGGGAGCGGCCTGTTCGGCCTGCACACCTTCGGCGCGCTGCTTTTTGGCCTTGGCGATCCGTTCGGCGGCGTCGACTTCTGCATCGGCGCGCGTGATCTGCTCTTTGGCCTCGTGTTCGGCGACCTTTTCTTTGGCCTCCGCCTCTTTGATATCGGCGATCAGCGCTTCCTGGGCTTCGCCCTCGGCGGCGATGACCGACGCTTCCTTTTCGCGCTCGGCGGCCTTGACGGTGCGCAGTGTCTCGATTTCTTCTTCTTCTTCGGCCACCGTCTTTTCGACGGCGATGCGGTCGCGCCGCACCTCGGCAACTTCCTTTTGCTCGGTCTCGACTTCCCGGTCCCGGGAAATGCTCTTGAGCTCGGTCTCCCGCTCGCGCTCCACGACCTGGAGGTCGCGCTCCTTTTTGACGTTTTCTTCTTCGACGGCCAGCACGCGCTCGCGATTCTTCGTCGCCACTTCCTGCTCGCGCTGACTTTCGATCTTGCGGATCTCCACTTCCTCCTGGGCTTCGATCTCAGCCTTCTGGGCGCGGGCAATCTCCTTGGCGCGGATCTCTTCTGCCTCCGCCTTTTGCTGAGCTTCGACGACCGAAATTTCTCGGCGCTGTTTGGCTTCAGCGTCCGCTTCCTGTCGCTCGTACTCCAGAAGCGCCTTGCGGGTCTCCAGATCGTCACGGCCAATGTCTTTTTTGGCCTTGTTTTCGAGCTCGTTTTTGTGGTGGCGCTTCTCGGCGGTAATTTCGGTGATCTTTTCGAGACCGCGGGCATCGAGGACATTCTCCGGATCAAGTTCCCGCGCCGGGGTCTGCTCCAGATAGTCAATGGCGGCGTCTTCCAGAACGTAGCCGTTTAAGTCCTCGCCGATGACTTCGATGATCTGTTCGCGAAATTCGACGCGCTGTCCGTACAACTCTTCGAATTCCAACTGCTTACCGACCGTCTTTAAGGCCTCCGAAAATTTCGCGGTAAACAGCTCTTCCAGTCGGTCCTGGTCGGAGGCGCGAGCACAGCCGACGGCTTCCGCCACCTTTTTGACGTCGCGCTCGGTGCGATTGACCTTGACGAAGAACGTAACCGTAATGTCGGCGCGAATATTGTCGGCGCAGATCAGACCGTCGTGACCATCTCGGGCAATCTGGATGGTCTTGACCGAGATATCCATCACCTCGGCGCGGGTGATCACCGGCCAGATAAATCCACCGGTAAAGTGGACATCCGTCTTCCACGGCAGGTTCACGATCAGGACTTCGCCCTGGTCGACCTTCTTGTAGGCCAGCATGGAACCGATAAACAAAATTACGGCCAAGCCGATAAAGCCGAACACAATCGCCCACACTCCAAGGCCGCTGAACGTGTCGAGTATCCCATTGGCATTGGCGAGTACGAAACTCATCGAATCCTCTCATCGCAAAGATTGTGGGTCCTCACTGGAAGCGATGTGCTCCGGCGACTACCCGTGTTTGACTTTCGCCTTTTGTTCTTCGTGCTCTTCGGCCGCTTCTTCGAGATCTTCAAAATCGATATCTTCTAAAACGATCTTCTGCGATTCGCTT
The DNA here is from genome assembly GCA_964446725.1 of uncultured Bradymonadales bacterium. Lineage (GTDB taxonomy): Bacteria > Myxococcota_A > Bradymonadia > Bradymonadales > Bradymonadaceae > SLJM01. The sequence goes on from CAYUPT010000066.1 coordinate 8,388, forward strand.
TGAGGTGTGACCTGCTGGCCCAAGACGGCGTCGAAGGGCTCGACCTCGTAAAGATTGTCGCGGTCATTAAACCCCAGAATCAGCGCCCGGTCGCCGCGCGAAAGGTCGTTGTCGTGAGGGCAGCGAATCGACAATATCAACTCCGAGCCCTCGATATACACGTTGGCTCGTCCAAACCCGTCGTCGACACGACTCGTCGACACCTCGCAGACCTGACCGATGAGATGTTCACCGGTCCTGGAACCACTTTCACCGGCGGTCAACGCCTGAAGTGGCGCCATCAACAATCCGGTGATCGGGAAGGCAAATACCGTCGCCCCCACCAGTAACAGACTGCCGATCATCCAGTTGACGTCCATGATGTACTCCTGGACGCCGAAGACGAATAAGAAACACAGACTCCACCCGGCAAATACAAAGGTGGTCCCGAAAATACTCATCGGAACCGTCCCCAGACCAAAAGACGACAGCATCTGGAAGACCGACGATCCGGCCTCTTCGACTCCGGCGCCATCGACCTCGACGTCCAGATCAAAGACCTCAAAACCGATACCACCGACGATCATCAGCGTTGCCACAACCATCGCCACGGCGAGCAACACCGTGTAGGCGACGGTGGGAAAGCTAAATGCGATGTCGAGAAATTCCTGCATACAGGTGGTCTCGAATTTTGGCACATTGCCGTCGTTACCAGTCCAGTACCACGTGGGGGACGTCTACGATTAACCAATGGCGATGCCAAACGCAACCGTTCTGTAAGACGCCGGCTGTCGTGTCGGCTACGAAAAAAGGCCCGCCTCCAGCGGGAGACGGGCCTTGCGGTGGTCGCGCCCCGGGCTGCAACGAATTAGCGCCCGACGGGCTATCTATGAGCACTGGAACACTGAATCAGGGCATAATGAAGCAAAGGTCGTCATCGCTGATACAGGTACCCTGACAGCAATATTCATCACTGGCGCACTCAATGCCGCAGCTTCCGCAGTTGTCGGAGTCGCTGTCGGTATCGACGCAGTCGCCGTCGCAACTGGTGTAGCCGTCCTGGCAATAACACCCCAGAAGACTGATGGGACCGGAGCCGGTGGTGCATTCCTCGGTCTGCACATCACAGCAACTGGCAGTGGTGCCAAAGCCACATTGCGACTCGCCTTCATCGCAAAAGCAGTCGCCTTCGGAACAAGAGCCCCGATCGCCGCACTCGTAGCCACAGCTTCCACAGTGGTCGCTGTCGACACTCAAGTCGACGCAGTCTCCGTCGCAGTTGGTATAACCGGACGCGCAGGTGCAGATACCACTGGTGCAGGTCTCGGTGGAACCACAGGATTCGCCGCAGGCGCCACAGTTGGCGTCGCTGGAATCGAGGTCGACGCAGTCTCCGTCGCATTCGACTTCTCCGGCGTCACAGTCGGCCACGCAACTTCCACCAGAACAGACATCACCGTCGTCACACTCGTTTCCACAACTTCCGCAGTTGGCGGAACTGCTGTCCAGATCGATGCATTCATCGCCACATCGATCTAAGTCGGGGTCGCAACTGAAGTCACAATTTCCATTGACGCAGATGGCTGTCGCCCCGTCCGGCGCGTCGCATTCGATATCGCAGTCTCCACAGTGATCGACATTGTCCTCGAAGTCGACACAGTCCTCATCGCATTGCGTGAAACCTTCGGCGCACTCCAGGTCACACTGGCCATCGCTGCACACCGGCGCCCCGGTCGGCGGATTCGGACAGGCCTCATCACACGCCGAGCAGTGCGAGCTGTCTTCGTCGAGATCGACGCACTCATCGCCACAGCGGGTAAAGTCGGACTCACATTCAAAGTCGCAGACGCCCTCATCGCATACTGGCGTCCCATTTTGCGGTGCCTCGCACTGCGTATCGCAGCCCCCGCAAAAATTGGGGTCCATGTCGGTGTCGACGCACTCGTCGTTACACCATTCCTCGTGCTCATCGCATTCGGTTTCATCGTTATCGTTGTCGTCGTTCTGGTCGCCATCGTTGACATCGTTGACGTCGCCGACATCGTTGCCGGCATTGGCGTATTCATCCTGGGTGTTGCAGGCCGACAACATCGATATTGCGCCAAAACACAAAACCAGTGCCGCAATGCCGATTCGATGCAATCCAGCGGCTGGAGTCATCGCTCTCAATTCGATTAATGCTCTACTCATGATGCTATTCTCCTGGATAAAAGACAGGTCAAAACGCGTCCACCACGCTCATGTGGAACGCCAGCTACAAACTCATTCCACGGAACCGGGCTGTAACGATGCACCGAAATTATTAGTCACCGCGGCCTTGCTTCGCAAATTTTCGTCCGCCGATGAACCGTTGGATCGACGTCGGGCCTGCACAGGTGGTGTTCATCAGTCTCTGCGTCTCCACAACAAGAGTCCGAGCAACACCACCGCCGCGACCCCACCACTGCCGCTGGTTCCCACCTGCGAACAGGTCGGCTCGTCTTCGCCGACTCCCGGCGACTCATCGTCGCTGTCATCGTCCTGACTATCGTCATCGCCTTCGTCTTCTTCTTCCTCCTCCCCTTCTTCCTCGTCGGGACACAACATCACATCCGTGTGAGGTTCGCTGGTCCAGATGGCATCGGTTCCCGGAATCCGAGCACTGATTTCGACTCTGTAAAACCCGTCCTCGAGAGTCTCCGCGAATTCCCGGGGCTCCGGCCCCTCGCCCTCACAGACCGCGTAGATCTGCTCTTCTCCCCAGCCGACGCGACTGGCTCCGGCGGGCACTGTTTCGTTGACTCCGGCCTGCGGCTCCCAGATATTGGAATTAACCCAGGTCTCAAAGGCAATCGCCTCGCCCCAGACTTCGGCCTCTTCGGTGGGCTCGAACTCCAGGCGCTGGTAGGCCGCCTCCACGACTTTGGAACACGACTCCTCGCCGTCGCCCTCATGGCGCACCGGCCCGATGACCGCATTATTGGGCACCCAGATCCCGAGCTCCTCCGGCAGTTCCGCCGGCTCACCGGTCTCAAAGGTCCAGGACGCCGGTTGAAGCGGACCGCCCTCTCGGCACTCCGGATCGGACTCGAATCGATAGGTTGTATCCTCCATCAATTCTTCGTCGAAAAATATCTCGTAGAGACCATCGCGGTCCCGCTCGGCGCTGATCTCCACCGCTTCATCGCTGTCATCGACATAGAGTCCAAATTCCGGGTCCTCCAGTGGAGCGA
>CAYUPT010000066.1:11588-11797 GCA_964446725.1 uncultured Bradymonadales bacterium
ATGTTATTGCAGTTGCGATACAACGCCCCCTGCACCGTACTGGGAACGGTCTCTCCATCGAGTTGAAATTCTGCCGTGGGCTCCATGCAGGTCCACCCCGGTGCTGCCCACAGCACCACCACCAGCGCCGACACAAGACCTGATATCCAAATTTTGACGCTGCCCATAAGATACTCCACTGATTGCTCCACCAATTTCCGACCTGCCGA